>DPHE01000018.1 GCA_003521815.1 Colwellia sp. | reverse complement strand
ATGCCATCAGCTGTTGGTTATCAACCAACGCTTGCTGAAGAAATGGGTGTATTACAAGAGCGTATTACTTCAACTAATAAAGGTTCAATCACTTCAATCCAAGCGGTATACGTACCTGCGGATGATTTAACTGACCCTAGCCCTGCAACTACCTTTGCTCATTTAGATGCAACTGTTGTACTAAGTCGTGATATTGCTTCACAAGGTATCTACCCAGCTATCGATCCTCTTGACTCTACATCTCGTCAATTAGATCCACTAGTTGTTGGTGCTGAGCATTACGATACGGCTCAAAGTGTTAAATCAACACTACAACGTTATAAAGAACTTAAAGATATCATCGCCATCTTAGGTATGGATGAGTTATCTGAAGAAGATAAGCAAACTGTATCTCGCGCACGTAAGATTCAGCGTTACTTATCTCAACCGTTCTTCGTTGCTGAAGTATTTACTGGTTCTCCAGGTAAATATGTATCATTAAAAGACACCATTGCTGGCTTTAAAGGCATTTTAGCAGGTGAATATGATGATATGCCAGAGCAAGCGTTCTACATGGTTGGTGGTATCGAAGAAGCTATCGAGAAAGCTGCTAAGATGTAATCAACTAGTAAGTATCTAAGAACTTTCTTAGATACTTACATTAATAGAGGTCGAGTCAAATGGCATTATTTACTGTTAATCTAAATGTTGTTAGTGCACAAGAAAGCTTGTTTTCAGGCAGCATTAAATCATTACAGATCACAGGTAGTGAAGGTGAGCTAGGTATTATGCCCGGTCATGCACCTTTATTGACCTCACTAAAACCTGGTATGGCATTAATCACTAAAGAAGATAATAGCGAAGAAGTTATCTATCTTTCAGGTGGTATGTTAGAAGTTCAACCTAATCAAATTATCGTACTTGCTGATGTAGCTTGTCGAGCGGATGATTTAGATGAACAAGCTGCTCTAGAAGCTAAAAAACGTGCAGAAGACAACATGAACGCTAATAGCGCTGATGTTGACTATGCCGCTGTTGCTGCTGAATTAGCACGTGCAGTAGCGCAACTACGCGTTATTCAAGCGACTACTAAGCATAACTAAGGTGTAGGCGATATACTTATCGCGCATTAAAAGTTTTAGTGAACTGATTATAAACGCCCTGTTACTTATAGTAACAGGGCGTTTTTTTGATCATTATCTTATTAACATACGTTATAAAATCTTTATAAGAACTGATAGTATAGCCAAAGTTGGTGTGCTTCATTAACGGGTTATAGAGACAGTAACCTTATAGTTATATTACAAGCTACTAATATCGCTAAGCGGTACATTGATGCTTAATTACTGATAAAGCAAATAATATCATCTTACTCTGTTAAGAAAAATAAAACTTGGTTACAATGAATCTCATAATAAATACGCCCAATTGAATGGATTTTCTATGTCGCTTTCTGTTGTTATCCTTGCTGCAGGTAAAGGTACTCGCATGCGCTCGTCTTTACCAAAAGTACTACATACTATTGCTGATAAGCCAATGGTCTCTCATGTTATTGATAGTGCCCGTCAGTTAGGTGCAGTTAATATTTATATTGTGTATGGTTTTGGTGGTGAAGTACTTAAAACAACTCTTACCAAGGGGAACACAGGTGATGATCTTACGTTTATTAAACAAAAAGAGCAGCTAGGTACAGGCCATGCCGTAGATCAGGCATCATCATTTTTAAAAGAAGATGAAGATGTTTTAGTGCTTTATGGCGACGTGCCCTTAACTAAAGTCTCAACATTAGAAAGTTTACTTCAAGCTAAGCCTGAAAATGGCATGTCATTATTAACAGTACATTTGGCTAATCCTACAGGCTACGGACGAATTGTACGTAACGATGGGCACGTGGTGGGCATTATTGAACAAAAAGATGCCAAGCCAGAGCAGTTACTAATCAATGAAGCTAACACCGGTATTTTATATGCGAAAGGTGGAGATTTAAAACGTTGGTTAAGTGGCCTTAGTAATGATAATGCTCAGGGAGAATATTACCTTACTGATATCATCGCAGCTGCCCACGGTGAAGGTAAAGTCATTGCAACCGCTCATCCTGAAACAGAAATTGAAGTAGAAGGCGCCAATAATCGGGTACAACTAGCTGCACTTGAACGTGCTTATCAAGCAGGATTAGCTGAAGAGTTAATGATAGCAGGTGCCAGTTTACGCGACCCAGCCCGAATTGATATTCGTGGTTCGTTAACTATTGGTAGTGAAGTGAGTATTGATATTAATTGTATTTTTGAAGGGTCGGTAATCTTAGCAAATAATGTAAAAATAGGTGCTAACTGTATTCTTAAAAACTGTTCAATAAGCGATAATGTTGAAATAAAACCTAACAGTATTATAGAAGACGCAACTATTGGTGAAAACTGTTCGGCTGGTCCGTTTGCACGCATTCGTCCGGGTAGTGTTATGAATAAAAATTCTCATGTAGGAAATTTTGTTGAAATGAAAAAAACCACCTTGGGTGAAGGAAGTAAAGCCGGTCACTTAACCTACCTTGGTGATGCGCTTATAGGTAAAAACGTTAACGTAGGTGCAGGTACCATTACATGTAACTATGATGGTGTTAATAAGTCACAAACAATTATTAAAGATAATGCATTTATCGGTTCAAATAGTTCATTAGTTGCGCCAGTCTCTATTGGTGACTCAGCAACGATAGGTGCGGGATCTGTCATCGCAAAAAATGTAGAAAAGGAATACTTGGCCGTAGCGCGCGGTAAACAACGTAATATTGCAAACTGGCCTCGACCAGTTAAAAAATAGTAATTGATAGTATTGAATAAGATAATTCTTCTTTTATATCGTTTGGAAGCTTATTGATTGCTTTAGGTTTCGTTTTGAAACATAATAACAACCAAAGTGAAAGTTAAACGAATAATTATCTAATACCCATGTCAAAAAGAAACACCCAACAACGTCGTCACCATATCATTACTGATCTTAATCAGAGTGGTGAGGTGAGTGTCGATAGCTTAGCTAAACAATTTGACATAAGTGAAGTGTCTATTCGTAAAGACTTGGCAGCATTAGAAAATAGCGGTTTATTATTAAGGCGTTATGGCGGTGCGATTGCATTGCCATGTGAAATAACAGAGCCTAAATCTGAAAAACTTTCAAAACAAAAGCAAAGCATCGCTAGGTATGCTGCTACGTTAGTTCGTGATCACAACCGAATTATTATTGATAGTGGTCAAACAACGTCAGCATTGGTGAGTGAGTTAGCAAATAAAAAAGGCTTAGTTGTAATGACTAATGCGTTAAGTATCGCTAATGAAATTCATGGTCTTGAAAACGAACCTACCTTATTGATGACCGGAGGCACTTGGGATGCTAATTCAGAAGCTTTCCAAGGGCAGGTTGCAGAACAAGTTTTACGCTCGTACGACTTTGATCAATTATTTATTGGCGCAGACGGTATTGATATTGAACGAGGCACAACTACTTTCAATGAATTAATTGGGTTAAGCCGCGTGATGGCTGAAGTAGCGCGAGAAGTTATTGTAATGGTTGAATCAGATAAAATAGCCAAAAAAATACCTAATTTAGAATTAGGTTGGAAACAAATACACACACTGATTACTGATGATGATTTAGATCAGCCTGTAAGAGCACAATTAATTGCTCACGGTGTAAACTTAATATGTGCCAAAGCTCTATAAAACAAAAAGGACAGAAAATATGTGTGGCATAGTTGGTGCTGTAGCACAACGTGACGTATCAGAGATTTTGGTCGAAGGACTAAGGCGTTTAGAGTATCGTGGTTATGATTCAGCAGGTGTTGCAATAGTCGACGAAAATAACCAATTAGCTAATGCTAAACGTATGGGTAAAGTAAAAGAATTGGCAAAGGCTTTAGAAGAAGCACCGTTAAGTGGTGGTACCGGTATAGCACATACACGATGGGCTACACATGGCATTCCAAGCGAAGTGAATGCTCACCCACATGTTTCTAGTAATACTATAGCGGTAGTACATAATGGCATTATAGAGAATCATCAAACCTTACGTACTCTTCTACAGGGTTTAGGGTATGAATTTCTATCACAAACCGATACTGAGGTGATTACTCACTTGGTTCATCATGAACTACAAACCAGTGATAGTTTATTATCTGCAGTACAAAAAACTGTTAAGCAGCTTGAAGGTGCTTACGGCACCGTTGTAATGGATAGTCGCGATAAAGACAGTATTATTATTGCTCGTTCTGGTAGTCCATTAGTTATCGGTTATGGATTAGGTGAGAATTTTATTGCGTCAGATATTATGGCATTACTCCCAGTAACACGTAAATTCTCTTACCTTGAAGAAGGTGATGTTGCACAAATTAGTCGATTTAACGTCAGTATTTTTGATACCAATGGCGAGCCAGTAGAACGAGAAGCTAAAGAAGCGAATGTTTCACATGACAGTGGTGACAAAGGTGAATACCGTCATTACATGTTAAAAGAAACTTACGAGCAACCTACCGCTATTCGAAACTCATTAGAAGGTCGTCTAGTGAATGGTATGCTAGATATCAATACTTTTGGTGAAGGTGCTGATGAGATATTTAAAAATGTAGAGCATGTGCAAATTATTGCCTGTGGTACGAGTTATCACTCAGGCATGGTAGCAAGATACTGGCTAGAAGAGCTTGCCGGCGTTTCTTGTAATATTGAAATTGCCAGTGAGTTTAGATATCGTAAGTCTTTTGTTCCTAAAAATTCGTTGTTGGTTACTATTTCTCAATCAGGCGAAACAGCTGATACGCTAGCCGCTTTACGTTTAGCTAAAGAAATTGGTTATCAATCTAGCTTAGTTATTTGTAACGTTCCGGGTTCGTCGTTAGTACGTGAATCTGATCTTGCCTTTATGACGAAAGCAGGCGCTGAAATTGGCGTAGCATCAACCAAAGCATTTACCACTCAGCTTGTTGGTTTATTAATGATGACCGTAGCTATTGGCAAACATCATGGCATGTCTGATGATAAGCAGGCTGAAATTATTCAATCATTAATGTCGTTGCCGACAAAACTTGATGAAGTATTAGCACTTGCTTCTTCAATCGAAGACTTAGCTGAAGATTTTGCGGATAAACATCATGCCTTATTTTTAGGTCGTGGCGACCAATATCCTATTGCAATGGAAGGCGCGCTCAAGCTGAAAGAAATTTCTTATATTCATGCAGAAGCCTATGCTGCGGGTGAACTTAAACATGGGCCATTAGCGCTTATCGATGCTGAAATGCCAGTAATCGTTGTGGCGCCAAAAAATGATTTAATCGAAAAGCTTAAATCGAATGTAGAAGAAGTACGTGCGCGTGGTGGTTTAATGTATGTATTTGCTGATAGTGATGCTCATTTTGCTAGTGATGAGACCATGAAAGTAATTGATGTACCTGTGTGTGATGACATCATCGCACCGATTGTTTACACCCTACCTTTGCAGTTACTTTCTTACTATGTAGCAATAATTAAAGGCACGGATGTTGATCAACCGCGGAATCTAGCAAAATCGGTTACCGTGGAGTAAGTCTGTTAGGGGGTATTATATCCTGCTTAAAGTTTAAGGTGCATCTAGGGAGTTAAAATCACTGGGTAGCACCTTATTCATCGCACCAAACGCCTCTATCCCTCGAGATTAATAGTAGAATGAATCCTCAGAAAAAAATTAGTGGTAACCTCTACGCACTTTATCTTGAGTTTGACTTCATTCAGCCTGATAAAATTTGGTGTGACAATGTAATATTTATGTGGACTGGAAACTGTTAGCATATTCCGCTGTTTTTATTGGTATATATAACACTTAGTGAAAATTGGTCTACTCGCTGTTAGGATTAAAGGCTAGTTTGAGGCTTAATAAAACATAATTTAATTTTTAAATTAGGTATTAGCTGTTAACCGCCGAGGCCACCTAAACATATATATTTCATTTCTGTATAATCTTCAAGACCGTACTTAGAACCTTCTCGGCCGTTGCCAGACTCTTTTACACCACCAAAGGGAATCATTTCTGAGCCTATAGCAATTTCATTAATACCGACCATACCATATTCAATTTTTGTCGCCATTCGCCATGCACGACCAATGTCATTAGTAAATACATAAGAAGCTAAACCAAATTCAGTATCGTTAGCCATGTCAATTGCTTCTTGTTCATTACTAAATTTAAATATAGGTGCAACTGGACCAAAAATTTCTTCCCCAAAAATATCCATTGTAGAGTCTACATGAGTAAGTATTGTTGGTTCAAAATAGCAAGCGCCTAATGTTGATAATTTACCGCCAATTTGGACTTTAGCACCTTGCTTAATTGCCTGTTGAACTAAGTTATTAACATCACTAGCAGCTTTTGCAGAAACTAATGGGCCATGGGTAGTATTTTTATCCATGCCATTGCCTAATTGAAATTCATTCACTTTATGAGTAAGTTTAGTTACAAATTTTTGATAAATACTATCTTGCACCATTATTCGATTAGCGCAAATACAAGTTTGTCCTGAATTTCGGTACTTAGAGGCAATAGTTGCATCAACGGCTTTGTCTAGGTCGGCATCATCAAAGATAATTAACGGTGCATTTCCGCCTAGCTCCATTGAGGTTCTTTTAACAGTATCAGCACATTGTTTTATCAACACTTTACCTACAGGGGTTGACCCAGTAAACGTTAACTTGCGAACAATAGTGCTGTCGGTTAATACTTTTCCTAGTACTCGAGATTGCCCAACAATCACATTGATAACGCCTGCGGGAATGCCCGCACGATCGGCCAATTCAGCCAACGCTAGCGCTGATAACGGAGTTTCTAATGCGGGTTTAATAATGATTGTACAACCAGCAGCTAAAGCTGGAGCCGCTTTTCGGGTGATCATAGCATTGGGGAAATTCCAAGGCGTGATCGCCGCGACTACACCAATAGGTTGACGAATCACAAAACCTTGCCGATCTTGGCCTGGTAAATTAATTATATCACCATAAACACGTTTAGCTTCTTCAGCAAACCATTCGACATAGGATGCACCATAATCAATTTCGCCAAGTGATTCAGCGATGGGTTTCCCTTGTTCAAGGGTCATTATAGTGGCAAGATCTTGCTTATTAGCAATGATTAAATCAAACCATTTTTTAAGTAATTCAAAGCGCGTTTTTACTGAAGTGTTTTTCCATTGTTGAAAAGCGTTATTGGCGGCAACAATGGCAGCTTGTGCATCTTGTTCGCCAGAAAGACATAGATTAGTAATTACTTCACCCGTTGCAGGATTAGTTACAGTGGCGTTATTTTCAGATTCTACTGTCCACTTGCCATTTAGGTAACTACCTGACTTTAGTAATGTAGCATCAATTAAATTTTTCATAAATCTTTCTCTTCTAAGGTTTTAATTAGATCATCTAATAGTTCATAAAGTAACTCTAATTTTCTGACGCCATACTTTTCTTCTATCGCAACATATCTTTCGACAGATTTTGGAGCCACTTTAGCAAATAAATTTTTACCCGCGATGGTTAAGAATATCTTTGAACGCCGTTGATCAGTGTCAACAACTTGTCGTTCAATCAGTTTTTCTTTATCTAGATGATTAATTATTCGGGATATGCTTGGCATAAGTAAATGGCAACGCTCCGCCAATGTACTTATGTCAAGACCAGTGTCATGCTCCAAAGCTCGAATCACCCGCCATTGTTGTGGTGTTAAACCATGTTCTTTGAGTGATGGAATAAACTTTTTCATCACTGCTTCCCTTGTTTGCAATAAGGTCATAGGCAGCGAGCGCTCGAAACTACGGAGTTTTTTTGTCATCACTATAAATCTTCGTCTTTAATACCATTAACTAAGGTGCCTACACCTTCTACATCTATTTCAACAATATCACCCGGGGCTAAATATCGTGGTGGCTCAAAACGAGCGCCAGCACCATTTGGCGTTCCTGTTGCGATAACATCCCCCGGCTTTAAATGGAAAAATTTTGAAAAGTAGCTAATGATATATTTAAAAGGAAACATCATACTTGCCGTTGTATCGTCTTGTCTAACTTCACCGTTAACTCGGGTTGTCACGCGCATATTCTCAAATTGCTCTGGAGTGAACTCATCCGCAGTTACCATCCAAGGGCCAATTGAACCTGAATGGACAAAGTTTTTACCTTGTGTCACGTTAAACTTAGCATGACGTACCCAATCACGTAGCGTACCTTCGTTCATTATGGTTATCCCAGCAATATGATCATAAGCATCTTCTTCAGCAATACGACGACCTTCTTTACCAATAATAATGACAATTTCACCTTCATAATCTGATTTATGAGATTCTGGCGGTCGAATAAGTGGTTTGTCATGACCTGTCAATGAATCTGGCGTACGAATAAATAAGCTTGGATACTTAGGGGCTTCAGAGCCATCTTTATATTCAGCATTGCGGTTTGCATAGTTAACGCCAACACAAGCAATTTTACCTGGGTTACTGATGGGTGGTAAGAATTCGACATCTTCAGCTATTGTTTTTTAAAGTCATATGAATCGCTCAGAGTTGCTGAAACGAGTACTTTCAAGTTGATCGGGTATAATAGTTCTTTTTTTCAAAATAAACGTCTTAACCTTTTGGCAAATATGAATATATTTTAATTATTTTTAAGTTTAGCATTGAAAGCGAAAACAGGTGTCTCCATAACTTACCTAGACGTAAAAGAACTTAGTAATTTAATGATTACATAATTATAAAAATGTGTATGTATATTTAAGTGTGAGTAGAAGCACAAAAAAAAAGAAAGAGAATAAATCATGGCGAATATCGTTCCAATTAAAAAAGAAATACATCAAAATTTGAAACTTGTTAAAGCGCGTGATTTATCACACGTTGAAGGGCAGCACATTATCCCGTTAACGGCTGCTGAATTTGCCCAAGCATCTGCTAGCTTTCCTATTGTACTTGTTAAAAACCCAGATTCAGAGCGCTACCGTAGTGTTGCAATGTTAGGCTTGGAAGCAGGTGAAAACTTGTTTTATCAAGATGACCAATGGACAGCTATTTCAATACCGCAAAGTATTTCAATGGCTCCTTTTTCTTTAGGTATCGATCCGGAAAAAGAAAACACATTAACTGCTTGTGTTGATTTAGATAGTGAGTTTATCGGCGAAGAAAAAGACTTACCATTGTTTGAAGACGGTAAAGAATCTGAAGTTTTGGTGAACGTACAACAAGCCTTGGGTCGTTTATATGATAATGAAAGAATGACTGAAAAATTTATTAAAGAATTACAAGACAACAACTTGCTACAAGAGCTTGAGTTAAATATAGCCTTAAGTACTGGAGAAAAGAAAAAACTAGTGGGTCTTTTCACTATCAATGAAGAGAAACTGAAAGAGTTTCCTGATGATAAAGTACTTGATTTTCACAAGCGAGGTTTATTTGTTCCTATCTATTCAATGTTAGGCTCTATAAGTCAAATGAACCGTTTAGCGCAATTACGTAACCAATTGTCAGAAATTAAGGTAACAGGCGTACAGATTGTTCCTGTTGTCGATAAAGCGGCAAATGAAAGCTAGTTTTTAAAGGCAGATAAATGTAATTGCTATACAGTTAGTTTACAATGGCTCAATATTCATATTTCAATAAGAACAATAATTTGGCTATCCATCTTCCTTTTGAAAAGTTGAGTCATTGGCAACAAATTGCTTTTGCTAGTGCTTTACTAGAGCGTATGTTACCTAATTATCAAATGTTTAGTGAAAGCAGCGAGTTTGGTCGTTATGCCGTGTTACGCAATCAGCTTGATTTAATATGGCAGTGGTTAGATAAAAATAACCCAATAAAAATTAATATTAATGCCCAGTTAAATAAGTTAGAAGAACAAACTCCAGACCCCGAAAAATTTGATTCTTTTGGTGTTTTTCCTGCACTTGATGTGTGTATGGCTATGATGTCTTTATGGCAATTAATGCAGACTAATGGCACTCATAAAGATAATGAAGACATTAACAGTGTCAGTCGTTTATCGCATAATAGTGTTAATTATTATGTTGAGTTATTGCTTATTGAGGATGGTATTGAAGATATTCAAGTTGAAACCATCGATGAACATCCGCTAATCGTTTGGGAAAAAGAGACACAAAACGAACTGTTTGACTTTTTAACTATTGCAGTAGAAGCTAAACGCTCTTGCCTATTAGCGACAGAGATGGTGTTGTCAGAAGGGTTGTCTAATCTAGGGATAGCAATAGAGTAATGTACTGAACATTAGCTTATTTTTTTCAGTTATTTAGACTGTATATTGATATAGTCGGTAAGCCACTTGCCCAGCCACTTTCTCTTTTAGCAATTGCCAGTTGTTAGGTAGTGGCTGGTTACTATTTATTTCCATTTCAACATAAATTAATGCTTGGTCAGCTAGCCAACCATTATTTAATAATTCAGCTGTTTTTGTAACTAAGTCTTCTCTAAAGGGGGGATCAATGAATACTAGGTCATAGTGTTGTTTGGTTGATGATTTGAGAAAATCCAGAGAATTAGTATTGGTTACAATGACATTATCGGCGTTAAGTAATTTTATATTTGCTTGTAGCTGCTTTGTTGCTGTTTTGTTTAATTCAATTAAGGTAACGTACGCCGCGCCGCGTGATGATGCTTCAAAGCCTAAACTGCCGGCACCCGCGAAACAGTCTAAGCAATTTGCATTATGGATATAGGGCATTAGCCAGTTAAACACCGTTTCTTTTACTCTGTCTGTGGTTGGTCGTAATCCTTCTGCCATTAACACTGGTAATTTTCTCCCTCTATGTTTACCTGCAATAATGCGAATGCTACCTATTGCCGCTTTTTTACCGCGTTGTTTTTTACCTTGATTCATATCACTGACAGCTATGGTATTAAATGCTAATATAGCATCGATTTTATCTATATATCCATGATACTTCAAGATTCGAGTCCTGCATTTTGAAGTGGTATGGGTATCTTTGGTCTCAATACCAATTAAATAACGTAATTTACCCGTATCGAATAGCAAAAGGTCTATAAAAGTGTCTAAAAAGAAAAAAGGTATGCTTTCCTGGTTAGGCTTTGGTCAGGATAAAAAAGAGCTGGTTATAGAAGAGAGCTCTCAAGCTGTTGATGAAAGTACAGCAGAGCCTGAACTAATAGTTGAAGCTAAGCAGAACGAAGCAATTATTGATGAAGCTAATGTGGATGAAACGATTGCTATTGCTGAGGTAATTATTCCTGATGAGGTAGAGCCTGAATCATCTACTCCGGAACAATCTGAACAACAGTTAGAAGAACTTACGGTTAAAAAAAATAAACCGAAAGAGCTAGAAGCATCAGAAGAGCCGGTTGCACCTGAAGTTAATGAGCCCGTACAGTCGGTCAAGCTTGGTTTTTTTGCTCGCTTAAAACAAGGCTTGAGTAAAACGCGGAAAAACTTAGGTGGTGGTTTGTTTGATTTGTTTCGTGGAAAACAAATTGACGATGAGCTTTTTGATGAGCTAGAAACACATTTGTTACTGGCAGATGTTGGTGTTGAAACAACCATGAAAATTATCGACTCACTAACGAAAAGTGCAAGTCGTAAGCAATTAAAAGATGCAGAAGCATTATATGACTTGTTAAAAGTTGAGCTGAAAAAAATAATTGAAGATGTGAATCAACCGCTTGAAATTCCTGAAAGTGATGGGCCTTTTGTTATGCTTATGGTGGGCGTTAATGGTGTTGGTAAAACCACCACTATTGGTAAGCTGGCAAAGCAATTTCAAGCAGAAGGTAAATCAGTCATGCTAGCCGCTGGTGATACCTTTAGGGCTGCAGCGGTAGAGCAATTGCAAGTATGGGGTGAACGAAACGATATTCCTGTTATCGCTCAGCACACTGGTGCTGATAGTGCCTCGGTTATTTTTGATGCGATAAGTGCTGCGAAAGCACGAAAAATAGATATATTAATAGCAGATACAGCAGGGCGCTTACAGAATAAAGCGCATTTAATGGAAGAGTTGAAGAAAGTTGTTAGGGTAATGAAGAAGCTTGACGTAGATGCTCCTCACGAGGTTATGCTAACGCTTGATGCGGGCACTGGTCAGAATGCGTTAAGCCAAACTAAATTATTTGATGAAGCTGTTGGTTTAACTGGTTTAACATTAACTAAGCTTGATGGTACTGCTAAAGGTGGTGTGGTTTTTGCTGTTGCGGATAAACACAGTATTCCTATTCGTTATTTAGGTGTTGGTGAAGGTATTGATGACTTACGTCCATTTAATGGGGATGACTTTATTGATGCTTTATTTACTAAAGAATAGGGTCTTTGAGCTTTCATTTTAACGAATTTAAGGTCAAAGTTTATTGGTCTTTCTACTGCGTTACCGCATAGTAAAGTGGCAGACTACGCGTCTTATAAAGAAGGTAAAAAGTTGTAAAAGTAATAAACAAAGATCTACAGACCTTATAGACTTAAATAAATCATTACTGAATAAAATAATAATTATGATTAACTTTAATAATGTTAACAAAACTTATCCCGGTGGCTTTCTCGCCCTTAAACAGGTGAACTTCACGCTTGAAGCGGGTGAAATGGCATTTTTAACGGGCCACTCAGGCGCGGGTAAAAGTACTTTATTAAAGCTTATATCCATGATGGAAAAGCCTACCGCCGGTAGTATTCTAGTGAATAGTACCGAGCTCGCTAAAATAAAGTATAAAAAAATCCCCTATGTACGTCGTGGTATAGGAATGATATTTCAAAGCCATAACCTGCTTAAAGATCGAACTGTATTCGATAATGTTGCTTTACCACTAATTATTGAAGGAGTGAGCCACAAAGAAATTAAAAATCGTGTTGAAACCGCTTTAGATAAAGTGCATTTAAGCGCGAAACTAAAGTGTTTTCCACATATGCTTTCTGGCGGCGAGCAACAACGGGTTGGTATTGCTAGAGCTATTGTTAACAAACCTCCTATTTTACTTGCTGATGAGCCGACCGGAAATTTAGATCCCAAACTATCTTTAGATATTATTCGCTTATTTGAAGAGTTTAATGCTGCAGGCGTTACCGTGTTAATTGCTACCCATGATTTAGGATTAATTGCTCGCATGAAATATCGCACGTTAACGTTAAAAGAAGGTACCATGATTAATGATGGCATCATTGAAGGATTAAGTGCCGATGCTATAACAGCATCAAGTATCGCAGCGCAAAGGGGTATGGATGAGTAATTTGCATTCTAGAAAGTTAAGTCAACGTGATAGCTTGTTAAGGCTGTTATTTACTTTACCGATTAGACACATTCAACAAGCTGTGGGTAGCTTAGGCGATTTATGGCGTACGCCGTTTACTTCCATAATGACAGTCTTTGTTTTAGGTATTAGTTTAGCCTTACCCGCTACTTTGCACTTGTTTGTTAAAAATTCCCAACAGGTTAGTGAACAATGGGATAGTGCTTCTCAAATCACACTGTTCTTAAAATTATCGGTCAATGATAAAAGTGCTAAAAACTTAGTTAAACGACTTAAATTGTATCCTGAAGTCAATGACGTGCATTTTATTTCTGCAAAACAAGCATTAAAGGAGTTTAAAATACTCTCAGGTTTTGGGAAGTCACTTGAGTATTTAGAAAAAAACCCGTTGCCCGCTACTATTTTGGTTACACCTACTAAACGTTCTAGTCAGGCGGATGCTGCTAATGAACTGTTATCAAAATTAAAGCAAGAGCGAGAAGTCGATCAAGGTAAACTTGATCTGGAATGGCTTACACGTTTAGAAGCAATGGCACAGTTAATCAAAGATATCGTTAGTGGTGTTGCTTTGTTGTTGTGTTTATCTGTGGTACTTATTGTTGGTAATACCATAAGACTTGCTATTTTAAGTCAGCAAGATGCAATTGCCATTATGAAATTAGTCGGTGCAACAGATAGCTTTATTCAACGGCCATTTCTTTACAGTGGCATTTGGTACGGTATTTTTGGTGGTTTACTCTCTTGGTTAGTGGTGAGTTTATTGGCACATTACCTAACCGGTGCTATTGGTAAACTAACTGACTTATATCAAAGTGACTTTCAGTTACAAGGCTTAGCATTTAACGAGGCGTTATTGCTTATTGCTTTTGCTGTATTGCTTGGTTTAGTCGGTAGCTACATTTCGGTACGTAAACATATTAGAACGATTGAGCCTAATGCAGACTAAATTTTTCTCCGATTGATACATAAAAAGGATTGCGTTAACAAATATTTCACTAAATAAATGAAAGATGATCTTGTTTTGCCCTTTCTATTAAGCTAATGTTTGTCGGCATTTGGTGCTCCTAGTATGGTGTAGGTAGTTAAAACACTGGTTTTATGTTAAAATAGCGAGCGCAAAACAAGTAAAAAGTTTAAGGAAAGAGGTTTATATATGAGTAATACAATGCAACTTATTCTACCAAAAAGCGGTAGTATTGAAGCGTACATGCAATCAGCGTATAGCATTCCTATGCTAACAGCTGAAGAAGAGCGTGATCTTGCCACTAGTCTATATAATGAGAATGACTTACAAGCGGCACAACAGCTGATCATGTCACATTTGCGTTTTGTTGTTCATATTGCCAAAGGCTATTCCGGTTATGGGTTAGCACAAGCTGACTTAGTACAAGAAGGTAATGTGGGCTTAATGAAAGCCGTTAAACGTTTTAACCCTGAAGTGGGTGTACGTTTAGTCTCATTTGCAGTGCATTGGATCAAAGCCGAAATACATGAATATGTATTGAAAAATTGGCGTATCGTAAAAGTTGCTACCACTAAAGCGCAACGTAAATTATTTTTTAATTTACGTAAGAATAAAAAACGCTTGGGTTGGTTTAGTAATGATGAAGTGAATACGGTTGCTGAAACATTAGGCGTTAGTACCAAAGATGTTTTGGAAATGGAAAATCGTATGAGTAGTCATGACCAAGCTTTTGAGCTTTCTTCTGATGATAACGATAATGCAAGTGCAGGTAATTTTTCTCCAGCACAGTACTTAGAAGACAAACAATCAGATTTGGCGATAGAAGTAGAAAATGCGAACTGGGAAAGTCACGCTAATAACCTTTTATCTACGGCATTAGTTGCGCTAGATCATCGCAGCCAGGATATTATTAAAACTCGTTGGTTGAGCGAAGATAAAACAACATTACAAGAGTTAGCCAATAAATACCAAATTTCAGCTGAGCGAGTTCGACAGTTAGAAAAAAATGCGTTAAACAAACTGAAAAATACTATGGTGTTATAGAGGTTGTTTAGTCATGTATTTTAAAACCGACTTCGGTCGGTTTTTTTGTGCCTGAAATATGAACTTAGTTCGTAATACCAATCAAAAAAGCAAAGCATTACAAGATCTTGGTGAATGATTTATTATTACAATTGGTATTAGTTATGGCTTAATGGTAGAAGATATTGAAAGTGGATAAGCTCTTTGTGAGAGAAATTATCTAATTTAAACTTTTTTTGGCGCATTATTTTATTAATGAATGCATGCTTTTACTCGTTTACTGACTTCATTTGGGTATAATAGCGCTAATTAGATTATAGGAGTTTGTTATGGGTGGTATCAGTATTTGGCAATTATTAATTGTTGCCGTAATTGTTGTTTTATTGTTTGGTACTAAAAAATTGCGCAATTTAGGTGGTGATTTAGGCTCAGCAATAAAGGGCTTTAAAAATGCCATAGGTGATGAAAAAGTTTCAGCTGGCACAGATTCAGCTAATAAAGTAGAAACAAACTCAGATACGTTAGGTGATAGTAGCAATACTGCACACGAATCTAGTAAATCTAAAGAAAGCCAAAAAGACAATAGTCAGGCGTAATTAATGTTTGATATTGGTTTTTGGGAATTAACAGTTATTGGTATTATTGGGCTAGTAGTACTTGGCCCTGAGCGTCTACCGGTAGCAATTCGAACCATTAAAGGTTGGATCTCGGGAGTGCGTAAGTTCAGTGATTCGGTAAAGACTGAGCTTACGGAAGAGCTCAGAATTCATGAGCTGCATGCAAACCTTAAAAAAGCAGAGCAAGCAGACATGACTAACTTAAGTCCCGAAATCGCAGAATCGGTCAAGTCATTGAAAGAAGCTGCTGCTATGGTCAATGAACCTTTTAAAAAGGTTGATAAAAACGCTATGGACTCATTTATTAGCACTTCATTAGCGAGTCAATCTACTATAGCTAAAACTGATAGTACTGAACCAGAAGATAATATTCAAACAGATAAGACTCAAATTATTGAGTCATCAAAGATGCCTGATAAAAGCACACCGAATATTGAGCACGAAGATAAGCAGAACAAATGAATCCATCGGTAGAACACTCAAAGTCTTCAGAGCCATTGGCATCAGAGAAAAGTGTAACGATTTTTGACCATTTAATTGAACTCAGAACACGTTTATTACACGCAGTGCTTGGTATTTTATTGGTATTTTGTTGCTTAGCTTATTTTGCTCAAGATATTTATCAGTACCTAGCACAACCTCTATTGCAAACTATGCCAACTGGTTCGCAAATGATTGCAACGGATGTAGCATCACCTTTTTTTGCTCCTTTTAAGCTCACCATAGTCCTGTCAATTTTTATTGCCATGCCTTACATCTTATATCAAGTTTGGTCATTTGTTGCTCCAGGCCTATATCGTAATGAAAAACGTTTAATAGCCCCGCTGATGCTAGGCTCTACTTTGTTGTTTTATAGTGGCATCGCTTTTGCGTATTTTATCGTTTTTCCTGTGGTTTTTGCTTTTTTTACTTCAGTTGCCCCCGAAGGAGTAGTGATTGCTACTGATATTAGTAGTTATTTAGATTTTGTTTTGAAACTGTTTTTTGCTTTTGGTGCAGCGTTTGAAATTCCTGTTGCGATTATACTATTGTGTTGGACCGGCGTGACTAATCCAGATAGTTTACGAAAAAAGCGTCCTTATATGGTTGTTGGGGCTTTTGTTATTGGTATGTTGTTGACGCCTCCTGATATTATTTCGCAATCTATGTTAGCCATACCAATGTTACTGTTATTTGAAGTTGGCATTGTTATCGCATCCCTATATCATAAAGACGATGAAGATGAAGAAGCTAGGTAATGAAAAAAACTATTTTATTATCAAGTGTTTTTTTATCTGAACTGTCAGTTAGTTATGCAGATATATAATGTTAATTGATATAGGCGTAAACCTAACGAACAAGCGTTTTGATAAAGATCGAGATGAACTTATTCTTAGGGCTAAAAACCAAGGTGTTGAAAAGCTCTTGATTACAGGAACTAACGTATATGAAAGTCAGCAGGCTTTAGCATTATGTCAACATTATCAGCAAAAATTTCCTAATACTCTATTTAGTACAGCGGGTGTTCATCCTCATGATGCTGATGGTGTTGGTGATGATTATTTAGAACAATTAATTCAATTAACCAAACAACCCCACGTAAAAGCGATAGGCGAGTGTGGTTTAGATTTCAATCGGAACTTTTCCGCTCCAGAACAACAGTTAAAAGTATTTAAAGTACAAATTAGCTTAGCGGCAGATCTGGATATGCCATTATTTCTGCATCAGCGAGATGCATTTTCTCCTTGGTTCGCGGAACTAAAACCTTTTATTTCTCGAATTCCTGCTATGGTAGCCCATTGTTTTACCGGTAATAAAGCAGAGTTAGAACAGTGCATATCAGCTAATATGTATATAGGTATTACGGGTTGGCTCTGTGATGAGCGTAGAGGTAAAGAGCTACAAGAGATTATTCAATTAATTCCATTTAATCGTTTATTGATTGAAACTGATGCACCTTACTTGACTCCGAGAACGATTAGACCTCGCCCTAAAAGTAGCCGTAATGAACCAAGCTACTTACCTTATATAGTTCAAAAAATTGCAGATATAACCACAATTGATGCCAATGAAATAGCTTATCAGACTAGTATTAATGCCGATAAAGCTTTCAACTTATAAATATGCTTGCTATGACAGACACTAAGCCCCAATGTAATGATCGAATTTTTTAAGGATCCGCAATAGGTTTTGTTATTTGGTTAGTGGTAATGTTACTTATCGCTATGGTAGAGAGAATTTTTGTGTAATATTACCTGATATCGATGAAAACGTGGAAATTTCTTGGGTTAGAGCCTTAAGAAAAAACGTTGCAAATCAGGTGTGCACTCATCAACATAGTAAAATCAGATTGAATAACCCGTATCAATTTTCAGGAAAGAATTATGAATAACAACATAAGCCAGTCGACTTTTGGTCAATATCCAGCACGACGTATGCGCCGTATGCGCAAAGATGATTATACGCGTCGATTAATGGCAGAAAATCAATTAACGGTAAGCGATTTAATCTATCCGGTATTTGTTTTAGAGGGTAAAAATCAATGTGAAGAAATTGCTTCAATGCCAGGGGTAGAAAGAAAAAGTATTGATTTACTATTAGAAGAAGCAAAAGAATTAGTGGATCTAGGTATTCCTGCGATTGCTATTTTTCCGGTGATACCTAGTAATAAAAAATCGTTAATGGCTGAAGAAGCATATAATGTAGAAGGCTTAGCTCAACGTACTGTTCGGGCATTAAAAGCAAAATTTCCACAGTTAGCGGTTATTACCGATGTCGCGCTTGATCCTTTCACCATCCATGGTCAAGATGGTATTTTAAGTGAAAGTGATGAAAATAAAGCCGGTGCGACTGGCTATGTATTAAACGATATCACAACAGAAATATTGGTTAAGCAAGCGTTGTCACATGCGCAAGCAGGTGCTGATATTATTGCACCATCAGATATGATGGATGGTCGTGTTGGTGCTATTCGTCAAGGGTTAGAGGAAAATGGTTTTGTTAATACCAAAATATTAGCTTATTCCGCCAAGTATGCTTCTAATTATTATGGTCCATTTCGTGATGCTGTCGGGTCAGCGAGTAACTTAAAAGGTGGCGATAAGCATACTTATCAAATGGATCCCGCTAATAGTAACGAAGCCTTACATGAAGTTGCACAGGATATTAGTGAAGGTGCAGATATGGTAATGATTAAACCGGGAATGCCATATCTAGACATAGTACGTCGTGTTAAAGATACCTTTCAAGTACCAACCTATGCATATCAAGTGAGCGGTGAATATGCCATGCATATGGCTGCTATTCAAAATGGTTGGTTAGCTGAAAAACCTTGCGTGATGGAAGGTTTGTTGGCGTTTAAACGCGCAGGTGCAGATGGTATATTGACGTACTTTGCCAAACAAGTTGCTAGATGGCTGAAAGAAGATAAATAGTAAAGGTAGCGTTATACGTTTCGGGGAGGAAGCATCTCGTAGAGTAATCCTTCACGAAGCGCTCCAGTAGAGAGTGTTAACTCGGTAATGTTAAAAACGGTAAATAAAGCAATTAGAATACTCAAACCACTAGCGAGCACGGGTGCTCTATCGGCTCTTAATCCTGGTAATGTTATAGTATCAATGGTTTTACAGTGAATAAGTATTTGTTTTATTTCTTGTAAAAAATTTGGAGTAATTATAATTGGTTGTTGTCTTTCATGAAGCACTTCAGCTAATGCTTGCATGGACCCCGATCTACCTAAAACTGATTGCCAACCTAAATTGAGGAAGTCTGTAGATATGGGAGTAATGATTTGACTTGCAGCAGTAATCGCAGCGGTAAAGTTTTTATCCGTTAATAAATTATCAGCAAAAAATTTCTCTTTAAAACTTACACAACCTAAGTTTACGCTAATAGCATGCTTCGCATCAAAGCCTTGACCAATAATTAATTCAGTACTTGCGCCACCTATATCTATAATCAACCGTTTTTTATCACAACGACCTTGGCTGGTATGAGCAACGCCACTGTAGATCGTTTTGGCTTCTTTTTCGCCACTCAGTAGCGTAATTTTCAACGGTAAAATTTTATTAGCTAAGGTTAAAAAATCATCACGATTTATCGCTATTCTTAAAGCAGCGGTAGCAACAATACGAATATTACTCACAGGAATTTTTTTGAGGTGTTGAGAAAACAACGTTAAACAAGCAATACCACGATTAATAGCATCATGACTTAATTCATTGTTATTATTTAAACCCGCAGCTAAACGTACTTTTTGTTTTATTTTGTCTACAACCTTAACTTGGTTGTTAACTAATTTAGTGATCAGTAAATGAAAGCTATTTGAACCTAAATCGACCACAGCATAATGCGAATCTGTATATTGTGTATTATGCTGTGATATTTTTTTGTTCATAGTCATTTAAAACAAAGAAGAACTAACGGCGAGGGCGTGAGTTATTGTTACCGCTTTGTTTAAAGTTACCACGGTTTCCTTGTCGGTTACCACCAGGTTTATGGCGGCGAGGGCGTAGATTTACTTTAGGTAAATCATCAAGCAAGGCTTCTTGTAAGTATTTTGTTACAGGCAATGCATGTTGAATATAATCTTCAATTGCAGGTAAGTTAAATACATATTGTTCACAAGCTAGGCTAATAGCATGTCCAGTTGCACCAGCACGTCCAGTACGACCAATACGGTGTACATAATCTTCACAATCATCAGGTAAATCATAGTTAAAAACATGCGTAACAGATGGAATATGTAAACCACGAGCAGCAACATCAGTCGCCACTAATATATCCAAAGTACCGTCGGTAAATTGCTCTAGTATTTTCAAACGTTTCTTTTGGGGAACATCGCCGGTTAATAAGCCTGCTCTTAATTTGTCAGCAACAAGGTGATCAAAAACTTTTTCACAAACATGTTTAGTATTTGCAAAAATAATGGCTTTTTCAGGCCAGTCTTCCTCTATTAATGTTTGTAATAAAGCCATTTTATCTTCATTAGACGGATAAAATAATTCTTCACTAATACGAGTATTAGTTTTTTGATCTGGTGCGATTTCTATACTGGTTGGATCATTCATATGCTCGAAAGCAAGTTCTTTAACTCTAAATGACAATGTAGCAGAGAACAGCATACTTAAACGCTGTGTCGCAGGAGGCATTTTATCGAACATATAGCGTATATCTTTAATAAAGCCTAAATCGAACATTCTGTCGGCTTCATCAAGCACAATAACTTCAATATTACTTAAGTTATAAATACCTTGTTTTAAATAGTCTAATAAGCGACCACAGGTGCCAATTAAAATATCGACTCCTTGCTCTAACTCTAAACGTTGACTTTCATACCCTTCGCCGCCATAGACAATGCCAAGACGTAGCCCTGTGCTTTTTGCCATTTCAATAGCATCACGATGAATTTGAATAGCAAGTTCACGTGTTGGCGCCATTATTAATGCACGAGGTTGATTGTGTGTTGGCGCTTCTACTTGTAACAACCGGTGAAAAGTGCCAGCTAAAAATGCGATGGTTTTGCCTTCACCTGTTTGAGCTTGGCCTGCTATGTCAGTGCCTTGAAGCAATATAGGTAAAGACTGTTCCTGAATGGACGTACAATGTTGGAAGCCCATGGCTTCTAATCCGGTTACGACTTGCGGAGCAAGGTTTAAGTCAGCGAATTTCGTTTCTGTTAAGTGTGTTTTTTTCATGGCGGTAGCTTAACACCATAGTTATACCAATTGAAGCAATGAATTGACTCATTCATTATTTCAATTGGTATTAATTAATAACTAACTTTGGAGGTGTTAAGTAAATATAAAAGAAAACAAAATTGAAAAATAGACAACATAGCCTCATAAATGTATATATAATAGCGGAATTAAATAGCGTGGCGTAGATGCCATAAGAAAGGGAGAATGAGATGAACGATAAAATTATTCAACTAACTGATGATAGTTTTGAAGCCGATGTGTTAAAAGCTTCGGGTTTAGTGTTGGTTGATTTTTGGGCGGAATGGTGTGGTCCTTGTAAAATGATAGCGCCGATTCTTGATGACATAGCCTTAGAATATGATGGTAAGGTTACGGTCGGTAAATTAAATATCGATCAAAACTCAGATACTCCGCCTAAGTACGGTGTACGAGGAATTCCAACATTGTTGTTGTTTAAAGATGGCGAAATAGCTGATACTAAAGTTGGTGCCTTATCAAAAACGCAATTAAAAGAGTTTTTAGATAAAAACATTTAATTTGTCATTAAATATTTTAAAAACCTGAAATAATTTCAGGTTTTTTTATATACGTTTAAAAAAAGTTAAAATATTTGCTTACATTTTAACTAGCACCTTTACCTAGTTAACTTTTAATGCTAGATTTAAGTACTGAATATAAAATAACATTTCTATATCCCTATTCTCCTATCTTTTTTTGTTTTTATTGGATAAGAAGATTAAAAACACTCATTTAAAATAAACTGTCATCGGCAATCGCCAGGACATAACCACTCAAAATAGTTTAAGAAACCCCCTATGAATCTTACCGAACTGAAAGAAAAATCCATTAATGAATTGGTTGAGCTCTCTGAAACGATGAAGCTAGAAAACCTTGCTAGAACACGTAAACAAGACATTATCTTTGCTATCTTAAAGAAGCATGCCGAAAATGATAATGATATTTTTGGTGGCGGTGTTTTAGAAATTTTACAAGATGGATTTGGCTTCTTACGCTCTGCCGACTCTTCTTATTTAGCTGGCCCAGATGATATTTATGTATCACCAAGTCAAATTCGCCGTTTTAGTATGAGAACGGGTGATACTATACAAGGTAAAATTCGTTCACCGAAAAAAGGTGAGCGTTACTTTGCCTTGTTAAAAGTAACAGCAGTGAATTTTGATCGACCTGAAAATACACGTAATAAGATTTTATTTGAAAACTTAACACCTATACACCCTACCGAGCGCTTCACGTTGGAACGAGGAAATGGTTCTACAGAAGATATTACCGCGCGTATATTAGATTTAGCTTCGCCAATTGGTAAAGGTCAACGTGGCTTGATCGTAGCACCACCGAAAGCGGGTAAAACGTTATTACTACAAAATATAGCTCAAAGTATTGCCCATAATCATCCTGACGCAGAACTAATGGTATTGCTAATTGATGAGCGCCCAGAAGAAGTAACTGAAATGCAGCGCTTAGTCAAAGGCGAAGTGGTTGCTTCTACGTTTGATGAACCCGCTTCTCGTCATGTCCAAGTAGCCGAAATGGTTATTGAGAAAGCGAAACGTTTAGTCGAGCATAAAAAAGATGTTGTTATTTTACTCGACTCAGTTACACGTTTAGCACGTGCTTATAATACGGTCGTTCCTTCATCAGGAAAAATCTTAACAGGTGGTGTTGATGCTAATGCTTTACATCGTCCTAAGCGTTTCTTTGGCGCAGCGCGTAACATTGAAGAAGGTGGTAGTTTAACTATTATTGCTACAGCGTTGGTAGAAACGGGCTCTAAAATGGATGAAGTTATCTACGAAGAATTTAAAGGTACAGGTAATATGGAATTACACCTGTCTCGTAAGATTTCAGAAAAACGTGTTTTCCCAGCGATTAATATTAATCGTAGTGGCACACGCCGTGAAGAATTAATCACTAAGCCTACAGAATTACAAAAAATGTGGATTTTACGTAAAATTGTTCATGAAATGGATGAAATAGGCGCGATTGAATTCCTTATTGATAAATTAGCGTTGTCTAAAACCAATAATGAATTTTTTGATTCAATGAAACGTAAGTAATCTTTACTACTGATATAAAACCAGTCATATAGGCTGGTTTTTTTGTTATTAAAACGCTTTGTAATAACTGAATGGCATCTATGAAATATAACGATTTAAGAGATTTTATCAGTCAGCTTGAAAAAATAGGGCAATTAAAGCGCATTACAGCTCCTATTTCTACTCACCTTGCTATGACTGAAATTAGCGATCGTACGCTACGCGCTAAAGGGCCGGCATTATTATTTGAGAATGCGGTAGATGAGCAGGGTCAACCTCATAATATACCCGTACTCACTAATTTATTTGGCACACCGTATAGAGTCGCGCTTGCTATGGGGCAAGAAAATGTTGCTGCTTTACGTGAGGTTGGAGAGTTATTGGCCATGTTGAAAGAGCCAGAGCCACCAAAAGGTCTTCGTGATGCGTTAAGTAAGATTCCCGTTTATAAACAAGTACTCAATATGCCTGTTAAAGTGATTAAAAAACCACTTTGTCAGCAAATTGTATTTAGTGGTGAAGACGTAGATTTAACCAAGTTGCCAATTCAAACTTGTTGGCCTGGCGATGTTGCACCATTAATTACTTGGGGCTTAACAATTACTAAAGGTCCAAATAAAGAACGTCAGAATTTAGGTATTTATCGCCAACAGGTATTGTCTAAGAATAAACTCATTATGCGTTGGTTATCTCACCGTGGTGGTGCATTAGATTTTCAAGAGTTTAAGAAAACGAATCCAGGTGGAAAATATCCAGTTTCAGTTGCTTTAGGTGCTGATCCTGCCACAATTTTAGGTGCGGTAACACCGGTACCGGATACCTTGTCTGAGTACGCTTTTGCTGGCTTATTACGTGGATCAAAAACTGAAGTAGCCAAATCAATCAGTAATGATTTACAAGTACCAGCAACAGCTGAAATTATCCTAGAAGGTTATTTAGATCCTGAAGAAACAGCGCCAGAAGGTCCTTATGGTGATCATACGGGTTATTATAATGAAGTGGATGATTTTCCTGTTTTTACTGTTACCCATATAACGATGCGAAAAGATCCTATTTACCACAGTACCTATACCGGAAGACCACCTGATGAGCCTGCTATTTTAGGGGTGGCATTAAATGAAGTATTTGTCCCTATTTTACAAAAGCAGTTTCCTGAAATTCAAGACTTTTATTTACCGCCAGAAGGTTGTTCGTATCGTTTGGCGGTTGTAACCATTAAGAAACAATACCCAGGGCACGCTAAACGGGTCATGATGGGGGTTTGGTCATTTCTTAGGCAATTTATGTACACTAAATTTGTCATTGTTTGTGATGATGATGTTGATGCTCGAAATTGGGAGGATGTAATTTGGGCTATGACTACGCGAATGGATCCAAGCCGAGATACGGTATTAATTGAAAATACCCCGATCGATTATTTAGATTTTGCTTCGCCTGTATCCGGTTTAGGCTCTAAAATGGGATTAGATGCGACGAATAAATGGCCGGGTGAAACCACTAGAGAATGGGGTATTCCCATTGAAATGACGGCTGAAATAAAGCAAGAAATAGACGATATCTGGGATGAGTTAGCTATCATTCCTGAAAAAAACAATTAAATTAAAGAGATATATCAATGAAAACAATTAGGTGTCAAATAGTGTCCTTAACTTCACTTACGGCTCATGTGTTTAAGGTACTATTGAAACCCACTGAAAAAATAGACTTTATTGCTGGGCAGTATTTAAACTTTGTGATGAGTGAAGAAGACAAACGACCATTTTCTATTGCTAGTTCACCTAATAGTGATTTGATTGAATTGCAAATTGGCGCTTTTGTTTCTGACAGCTATCCCATGCAGGTGATAGAGTGTATTAAATCTGCACAAGCAGGTGATGAATCAGTCACTATTGAAATACCCTCAGGTAATGCGCAGTTACGTACCAAGAGTGAACGTCCATTACTGTTGTTAGCAGGAGGCACAGGCTTTTCTTATATCAAGTCAATGTTTGAGTACTTAGCAGAGCAAAAATCACAACGTCCTATCTTGGTATATTGGGGCTTGCGTGAATTAGCTGCGGCCTATGAACTTGAAGAAACGGCAGCGATAATTGCTACATTACCGCATGCTAATTTTATCCCAGTTATTGAAAATGCTGACAAGCAGTGGAAAGGTAAAACAGGCTTAGTCCACCAAGCTGTAATGCATGATATTGTTAGCCTAGAACCCTATGATATTTATCTTGCTGGGCGCTTTGAAATGGTTGGTGCTATTCGTAGTGATTTTGTTGAGCATGGTGCATTACTAGAGCATATGTATGCGGATGCTTTTGCTTTTATTTAAATAAGCCCTATTTTAATTAATAGCTCTGTACCTTAATCCACACTTCATTTGCTGTTTTATGTTTACCCTCTTCTGTGAGGGCTTTAGCAAAAGCTTGTAAGTCTTGCTTATCGTATTGTTGCCCTTCAAGTTTAATTAAACTGCCAAAGGCCTTTTCTGCCATTGACCATTGTTCACTCATTAGCGCTAAATGTCCCAAGCAACTTAGCCATTGTGGGCTTTTGCTATTATCATGGAGATGTTTTTGAACTAAAGCTATTAACGGTTCACTCTGCTTAATCTGTAATGAGCGCAATTGTTTAAAAAAGTAATCATTGGGTTGCTTCTTCAGCAGTGGTGTAATTAGCTTGATTAATGGTTCAGTAATTTTTTGCTCAGCGAGAACCCGGCAATAAGCAAATAAAACGGCTTCTCGTTGCTTTACTTTACGCCCAAGGGATTTCCAATACGCGTGCAAACTTGTTTGGTCTTGTTTAATGATAATGTGGTTAAATACGCCATAATAGGCTTTTGCTTCCCATGCCTGCACCGACTTATCCGTAATCGTTTTTTCTTTGCGGACCATATTTAAATAATCTACCGCTGATTCAAAGCGCTTTTCAATTAAGCATAAATTAATTTCCAGTACTAATAAACGGGTATCGTGACCAATTTGTTTATGATTTTCATCAATTAAGAGCCGTGCTTTTTCATACGCATCGTTTGAATCTTGATTCATCAACAGCTTTATTTTAACAATAACACTAGATAAATCGGCAACGCTCGATTTTGCAGTCTCTTGCTCTAACAGGCCTAAGTAGTGATTGGTGTTGGTATCAAGTTGCTGTTTTGCTGAGGCTGCAGCGGCAAGTAAATAAGCACTTTGTTGACGTTTTGCTGGCTCTGCACTTTTAGCAAATAACTGCTCTGCGCCTTGATAATCTTCTAACATATAGGCCGCAAGGCCTTTATTGAAATTGGCAATGCCACGTCTTCTGCCAGCAAAGGCTACTTTATTCCATGCTTTGAAGCTTATCTTTAAGCTGCCACGGAGCACTTTGTAAAGGATAAAAGCGCTGATAGCAAATAGAGTGAACATTATCATTGCTGACAGTATGGTTAATTCAATAATGGTTTCACCCATGGCAATAAGAATGTAGCCTTTTTCATCAATTAATAGTGGGCTAAGAGCTAAAACAGCAAAGAATAATATAATAATGGCAATAAAACGGATCATATTATGCCCTCAACTTTAGGCTGAATATCCTGTTTTTTCGGTAAGGGTGATGCTTTTTCAGGTGTAGCTTTTACTGCGTCACCTACCTTTTTTAACGGTGTTCCTTCAGCGTCACTAGCTTTTTTATTAGGCGAAATTAGTGGTTTAGTTGCCTGATTTTTCAGCGCTGTCCTGATGGCAGTCAAAGAGGTTAAATCACTTGGGTACACATAACTAACACGTTGTGTTTGTAAGTTAGTTAATGCGTTTAGAAAGTGTTGATTAACGGCTTCTTCCAGATCAAAAAATTCAGTAAGCCAGTGTTGAATATCGGTTAAAGTTTTTTGGTAAATATCCCCTTTACGCTCACTAGCCGCCCATAGAGCCAATTGAATTTTTAAAGTTAAATTTTGCTTTAAATGCTGTTGTTGCTCTGGTGATGTCAGTGGCTCGATCAATCCTGTTCTTTGACGAACACGAATAAAATCATCTAGGAACTTCTGCCATGTTTTGGTTAAATTGGCTTGCCAATCCTTAAGATTATTCGATAATTCAAGGCTAGTCTTGGTATCCATCTCAGCATCAACATCCATTATGGCCAAAGGCAGCATGGCCACTTGTTTATTTAGTGCCATTAACGTTAAAATAATCTCGTCAGTTTGTAAGGTAGGCATCAGTTCAAGTGACTTTATATCCAGGTGTACTAATTCACGAATCGGTAAAAACGCAGGATCGTTCAGATCGGCTAAGCGTGAATCGGCATCTTTAAGTAACCCAATTGCTGCGGTGGTGTCATGTTCCAACCATATGGTTCTTGCCGCAATACGAATGAGGTATTCAGCTTCATGCAATAGCCAATCACTGGGTTGACCTTGCTTAGCCTTACGCTCAAGCTGACTTACAGCCGTGTTAAGTTCAGTCATCTTTGCTTGATTACTATCGCTAACTTGAGTGGTTACTTGTTGTAGCTGTTTAGTGAATATTTTTTGTTGCTCAATCAATGCCTGCTTTATTTCGGCTTGATATTGATTGAATGTAGCGGTATTTTTATGATCAATCTGTTCAGAGAGTTTTATTGTCAATAATTGGTTTTGTTGTTGCTGCCAAAAATAGTGAATAGCTGTAACACCTAATGCGATCACAATAGTAACGAGTGCTAATTTTGACATCTTATTTTGACTCTTAGCTACCGTGTCTTTTGTGGAAACTTTTGTGGCGGTTGCTTTAGTTTTTTTGGTGACCGGCGCTTGGGTGGCTGTATTTTTTGCTGGTTCAGTGGCTAATGGGGGTTTTTTATCAGTCATTTTTCATTCCATTATTGAATTTTAGTAACTACTCAACTAACGCTAGAAAGGGGGTCACTCCAGTAACCTCTTAATCTAGAATTTTAGTTATTCACATACAATTATTCGATTAAGATTCCACGAAGATAACCGGTGGTGAATAGAGTCGAATTTTATTGCTTAACGTTTATTCTCAATGATTTTTTTTAACGTCGTGTTAATGGCTTTCTCATTAGCACCATTACTTTGTATTATATTAGTTAAACCAAGCTGTTCAGCTTGGTCGGCAATACGTTTACTTGCTACTAACCAAATACAGTGATTTCGCCAGTGATTAGTTGTGTCATTTTCTACGGCAACGTTAGTAGCCTGTGTTAATTCTACAAGCTTCTCTAATAATGCGTTACTGGTAACGACAATACAATTAATTTTTTGATGATACCATTGCTTATCGATATCGTTAGGAAATGTTCGCCATATTCTTTGATAACTTTCAAGATAATGTATTGTTGCGTTACGTTTAACTAACTCTGTTGCTAAGTGCTCTCTACCACCATTACCACGTACAATAGTAATGTTTTTATTTGATAGACTTTTATTGAGTACACTTAAGGCTAGCACACCTTCGCTATTTTCTTGAGAAGGACACAGTATATTTTCAAGTGCTAATACCTGTAGCGCAGCCTTTGTCGCTTTACCTACGGCAATAATCTGTTGATACTTCCAGTGTTTGGCTGCGATATTAGCATGGGCAAATTCAACAGCGGCAACACTAACAAAAATGATAATGTCGGCAGTGGCCAGTAATTTTTTACTTTGCTTGTGATCGGCTAATGGTAGATAGTCGAAGAGAGGCTGACTAACACAAGCAATACCTTGTTTGTTCAGTAACAAGGTTAATGCTTGTGCTTTTTTTGTTGGCCGCGCGACTAAAACGTTAAGCGGGTAGGCGCTATGATTTGTCATCATTGGCTGTGGCATAAACCTGTTGTAAAATTTTATCAGCACCACGGCTAAGTAATTCTTGTGCTAGAGTGTTACCTAAGGCCTCACCTTGCTCAATAGGGCCTGTAATCTCACTTTTAATTATTTCACTTCCATCTACCGCGCCAACTAAGCCACGTAAGTGAACGTCTTTACCATCGGCTGAAACAACACCATAACTGGCAATTGGCACCTGACAGCCGCCTTCTAAGGCTTTGTTCATAGCTCGTTCTGTTAAGACACGAATACGAGTGGTGCTACATTCAAGGGGCGCTAATAACGCTTTAATAGAGTCATCATTAATACGACATTCAATACCAACAGCGCCTTGACCATTAGCCGGTAGCATTTCTTCAGGTTCAATATATTGAGCGATACGTTTGCTCATTTTTAAACGAATTAAACCAGCAGCAGCTAAAATAATAGCGTCATATTGCCCTTCATCTAATTTTCTTAAGCGGGTATTTACGTTGCCGCGTAGGTCTTGAATATCAAGATCAGGTCGTTTAGCTTTTAATTGACATTGGCGACGTAAGCTTGAGGTACCCACAATAGCACCGTGAGGTAACTCGCTAAGGCTAGCATAAGTATTTGAAACAAAAGCATCGCGGGGATCTTCGCGAGGACAAATCACCTCTAAATCCAAACCGGGAGGGAAGTCTACGGGTAAATCTTTCATTGAATGAACCGCAATGTCAGCTCGATCCTCGAGCATGGCAACTTCAAGTTCTTTCACAAAAAGACCTTTGCCGCCTATTTTTGCCAATGGAGTATCTAACCAGATATCGCCTTTGGTAGTCATGGGCACAAGTACAACATTAATGTCTTGATGAAAGTGTTCTAATTGTGCTTTTACGTATTCTGCTTGCCATAATGCGAGGGCGCTTTCACGTGTTGCTATTCGTACTGTAGTCATAGGTCTTATTCTCAAAAGTTTATGCTATTGTGCTGTTAGGGTTATTTCAGCCTCGGCCTGTTTACTCACTGCGGCAGATAAAAACTGCCAAAATTCACCACCGCCACGTTTATCTGTCCAAATATCATCTGAAAATGAAAAGTGATGCCCATTAAATTTAGTAGCTACCCAAATTTCATGCAGAGGCGCTTGCTTATTTATGATGATTTTAGTGTTGTTTTTACACGTTAGTGTTAATAAGCCTCCAACGCCTTCATAATCTATATCAACACCACATTCTTCAATTGCTTCTTCAATGGCAAGTAATAGATCTTCAGCGATTAAATTGTATTGGCTATCGTTCATTGGCTTTCTTTAGTTGTTTGGGGGATCAGCATGTGAGTATAATACCAATCAACTGAGATAAATATAACAACTAAGTTAAGTACAAAGCTTGATTTAGACAACTTTCATGGCAAAAACTGATAATCATGCATTCAATTAAATATTTTTCTTTTTTGTTTACCTGCTTTTTAATGAGCACTTTCCTCTTTGCCTGTGGCTCTAAAGGTGATTTATATCAAGTGGTTGAGCCAGAATCAGAGCAACCTATTATGGTAAAAGAGCCGCAACAAAAAGATACAGACACCACAAAGAAGTCGAAATAATGTTAGTAAATTTTTCTAAAATGCATGGCCTAGGTAACGATTTTTTAGTATTAGATAATGTAACGCAAAATGTTTACTTATCTAATCAACAAATTGCTAAGTTGGCTGACAGAAACTTTGGTGTTGGTTTTGATCAATTATTAATCGTTGAGCCACCCTACGATCCAGATTTAGATTTTCATTATCGAATTTTTAATGCTGATGGTAGCGAGGTAAATCAATGTGGTAATGGCGCTCGTTGTTTTGCACGTTTTGTGCGTATGAAAGGTTTGTGTAATAAGAATAAAATTAAAGTCACTACGGCTTCAGGTAAAATGACCTTATTTATTGAGCGAGATGGTAACATTTCGGTAACCATGCCAGTACCACAATTTGAACCAGCTAAAATCCCTTTTATCGCACAAAAAACCGAGGGAACCTATATTTTACGCAGTGATTCAGAAACGGTACTTTGTGGTGCGGTTTCGTTGGGGAATCCTCATTGTGTGGTAACTGTTGATAATGTACTTGAAGCACCGGTTGCCAGTTTAGGTAAAGAGTTGTCATTACATGAACGTTTTCCTGAACAGGCTAACGTTGGCTTTATGGAAATTGTCGCGCCAAATCAAATTAAATTACGTGTCTATGAACGTGGCGCCGCTGAAACCTTGGCGTGTGGAAGTGGCGCGTGTGCCGCCGTGGTTATTGGTCAAATGCAAAATAAATTGAACCGACAAGTCACCGTTGAGTTACCTGGTGGTAAATTAAGGATTTATTGGAAAGGCCCTGGACACCCGGTAAAAATGTCTGGTCCTGCGGTACATGTGTTTGATGGACAGTTGTCTATATAATACATGCTTATTTCGAAACATTAATGGGCTACAGTCTAACTTACAACAGATGTGAAGAAGATTTTATGAAAAATGAACAAATAGAGACAAGTATTGATGATTTACCCTTAAATGATGAGTTGGTTAGTGCTTACCTACAGGATAATCCAGAATTCTTTAATCGTAATAATGAATTGATGACCGGGTTACGCCTGGCGGATAATCAGCGAGGTACTGTGTCTTTAGTTGAAAGGCAACAACAACAGCTAAGACAGCAAGTTCATAACCTGGAAGATGAAATTACTCAGTTGATGTCAGTTGCGAGTCATAATGAAAACTTATTTGTACTTTACAGTGACTTATATTTACGATTATTAGACTGTAAATCAGCAGATGAATTACTTGATTGTTTAACGCAAACAACTAAAGAACTATTGTCTTTATCTGGTTTCAAATTGTACCTAGTTAGCGCTGTTGATAGTGCACATGACAGTCTGTCAAAGAACGACTGTCAAGGTGTCATGCAAAACCGTTTAGCAAACAGTGACTATTACTTTGGTCGTTTGCAGCAAAGTGAACAGCAACTCATCTTCTCTCATCAAAGTGCTGGTTCTGTGGTATTAGTGAAGCTAGTACATGATAACTGTGATCTCGGGTTTTTGGCGATTAGCAGTGAAGATGCTCATCATTTTGATCCGCGAATGGATACTTTACTACTCAGCCAATTTAAACGTTTGGTAGCTAAGCTATTAAAACAACATTTAGCTATTTAATATAATTTTTAGTGAGTTCGGGATAGTCCACCACCGTTTGTCCTGAGCTTGTCGTACTTCGACTACTCGTTCCTCGCGCTCAGTATGAACGAAGTAGTTTATAGTTAGGTGTTCAGCAAGAACGGGGTTACTTTTAGGTTTGCGTTGAATATGAATGAAATATTTACAGGTAACTAATGAAATTCTATCGTCGATTAACTGAAATCAAAGCGATTAGTTTTGATTTAGATGACACCTTATACAGTAATAAACCAGTAATGCAGGCAATCGAGAAAAACATGATAGCCTACTTTTCTGGCCTGTCTATTGTAAAGCCTTTTATATCCGATCAGCATAAGCTTTTGAATGGGAACTTTTGGTCTTATTTTCGCCAGCAAGCTATTTTAAAGCAACCAGACTTAGCACATGATGTGGTGCAAGTGCGGTTGGTCAGTTATCAATTAGGTTTTATGTCACTTGGTATAGCAGAGGGTATCGCTAAACAACAGGCAACAGTGGCATTGGAATATTTTATCCAGTTACGTAGCGATTTTACCGTACCGGAACAAAGCAAAAAATCACTTACTAATTTAAGTGAAAAATATCCATTAATCGCCATCAGTAATGGCAATGTTGATACTAAGACGTTAGGGCTTTCACACTACTTTCAACACATTTATCATGCGGGCTGGCAAGTTGATGGCAGTTTGCTTAAGCAAAAGCCTGCAAGTGATATGTTTGCGTTAGCCTGTCAGCAATTGGAAATTAAACCGTCACAGTTACTGCATGTTGGTGATTGTGGTCGTGCAGATATTCAAGGTGCTTTACGTGCGGGTTGCCAGACGGCATGGCTATCTTGCTATGATGTCGGTAAGCCTATTGCAGTGCTTCCTCATATAGAGCTGAATCAACTCATCCAGCTTGAGCAATTATTACTTAGTTAAAAATTAGCAAACATTCAACTTGCTGTACATAAAACCAGTGCTATACTGGCAAGGCTTTAATCATTATCTCAGTTTCATATCTCGTTCAATAAGGTTTTCCGCGATGGATGTTTCAGAATTACTCGACTCTTTAAACGACAAGCAACGTGAAGTTGTGGGTGCGCCGCAACAAAATATGTTGGTGTTAGCGGGCGCGGGATCAGGAAAAACACGTGTATTAGTGCAGCGTATTGCATGGCTAATGCAAGTTGAGCAAGCAGCGTCTCATTCTATCTTAGCGGTAACCTTTACCAATAAAGCTGCCGCCGAAATGCGTGCCAGAGTTGAACACGTTACCAGTGGTAACACTCACGGCATGTGGATTGGTACTTTTCATGGTTTGGCGCATCGTTTATTACGCATGCACTTTCAAGAAGCAAAGTTGCCACAAACCTTTCAAGTACTTGATAGTGATGATCAGCTACGTTTAATCAAACGCATTATTCGGTCATTAGCGTTAGATGAAAAAAAATGGCCAGCCAAGCAGTTTGTTTGGTATATCAATGGTAAAAAAGATGAAGGTTTGCGTCCACAACACATTGATGCCCAATTTGACCCGAGTGAGGAGTTATTTGTTAAGGTTTATCAAGCCTATCAAGAGACCTGTGATCGTGCGGGCTTAGTTGATTTTGCCGAACTATTACTGCGTGCTCATGAACTTTGGCTCAATAACCCTGAATTATTAGCGCATTACCAACAACGGTTTGGCCATATTTTGGTGGATGAATTTCAAGATACCAATGCGATTCAATATGCATGGTTAACTATGCTAGGCAAAGCAAAGGCTAAGGTGATGATTGTTGGTGATGACGATCAATCTATTTATGGTTGGCGTGGAGCACGTATTGAAAATATTGAACGTTTTACCAATGAATATGATGATGCCAAAACGATTCGATTAGAACAAAACTATCGTTCAACAGCTAATATTTTAAATGCAGCCAATCAGTTGATAAGTAATAATAATAACCGATTGGGTAAAGAGTTATGGACGGATGATAAAGCCGGAGAAAAAATTTCAATTTACACCGCCTTTAATGAAATAGACGAAGCGCGTTTTATTGCCGGTCGTATTAAACAATGGCGCGATGACGGAGGTAAGCTCGATGAGGTGGCTATTCTCTATCGATCTAATGCACAATCACGTTTAATGGAAGAAGCCTTATTACAAGGACAGCTACCGTATCGCATTTATGGTGGCCAACGTTTCTTTGAGCGACAAGAAATTAAAGACGCATTAGCCTATTTACGCATAATTAATAATCGTGATGATGATGCTGCGTTTGAGCGTATTATTAATACGCCAACGCGTGGTATCGGTAATCAAACTGTGGCGTTAGTGCGTGATGCCGCTAGAAGTTTGCAAGTGACTTTATGGCAAGCCTGTCAGCAATTGTTAAATACACAACAATTAAAAGGCCGCAGCGCTAAAACTATTGCGATTTTTATTAATTTAGTTGATCAATTAGAAGATGATTCAGCAGATTTAGATTTAGATCAACAAGCCAACTTTGTTATTCAGCATTCGGGTTTGAAAGCCATGTATAAAGCTGAAAAAGGTGAGCGTGCCGAACAGCGAATTGAAAACTTAAATGAGTTAGTAACGGCTTGTCAAACTTTTGTAAGTGATCCTGAATTAGTGGAAGATCAAACACCACTAACTGCTTTTTTAACTCATGCCGCATTAGAGTCGGGTGAATCACAAGCAGAAGAGTTTGAGGCGGCGGTACAGTTAATGACCATGCACTCAGCGAAAGGCTTAGAATTTCCTTTGGTATTTATTGCTGGTCTTGAAGAAGGCATGTTTCCAAGTCAGCAGTCAGTAGAAGAAATAGGTCGTTTAGAAGAAGAAAGACGACTGTGTTATGTAGGTATGACAAGGGCAATGAGTAAATTGTATTTATTGCATGCAGAAAGTCGGCGTATATATGGGCAAGAAAAATGCCATAAAGCTAGCCGTTTTTTACGAGAATTACCTGAAAATTGTGTCGAAGAAATTCGTATGCAAAGCCAAGTTTCTAGGCCTAAGAGTGTTGGTAAATTTTCAAATACGTTTACCTTAGAAACCTTTGCTAACACTGGTTTTAAGTTAGGCCAACAAGTCGCTCATGCTAAGTTTGGCGAAGGGGTGGTTTTAAATTATGAAGGCAGTGGTGCACAATCGCGAATTCAGGTGAATTTTGAAGAAGTTGGTAGTAAGTGGTTGGTGGTTGAATATGCTAATTTACAAGCAGTGTGATTATACCAATAGAGCAAGTTATTATGGGTCTAAAGGATCACAGTAAACAGCACGAACTAAATCAAGCTTGTAGTCTGTTAAGCAAGAAGTAAAGTGTTATGCGTTATTCTTAGAAATAAATTGAACTTAGTTGGTAAAAGAGACTCTTACTTAATAGTAATGTTATCCCTTAGTGTTTCATGTTTTTATGCATCTATTTTATAGATGCATTTTTTTGTTTAAATTTTGCTCTATATAAAATTGCCGATGAAACAACTTTACATATGCATTCATCGTAGTGAATTAACTTATTGGTATATTTTGGCAGGAAATGTTCAACAAACTGGCAGTATTTAGTGCTCTGGTCTATATATAAGTAAGAAAGGAGAACGATATTTTTACTCAGGATGTGTGAGTAGGTGTTTATATCAAAGGCAGTTCCTTTCGGGGATCTTGTATAAGACGGATATCGAAACAGTTTCCACGTCTCATGAGATCGCTTTTAGTTTTTAGAAGATATTGACCAAACAGGAGAACACTGAAATGTACAAGACTACTACAGCAACATATACAGATAAAATTGCCCTTAAAAATGTGGATGATGAACTGGTAAATAAGGGTGTTCCAAGGGAGAATTTTTTCATCGATGAAAAAATTTTACAGATCAAGGTAATGATGCCAGAGAGTGAAGAACAGGAGATAATGGATATCCTCAATCGTCATGGACCTACAAAGGTTCACTAGGTAACTGTCCAAAACTGTCACGCAGTTCGCTACTGGCAGTCGACACAGACTACAGAATAAACGTTCTTTTTCATAATATCTAAAATATATTTTACTTAATATTTTAGATATTTACCCCTTCTATATGATCTTGTTACACAAAATGTGTTGCAGGATCTTTTCTTCCGCTTAGCGTATTTAACTTGCCGTTACGATATTAAAATCAAACGGTTTTTTATGGCATAAGGCAACATTTAACGAACGGAAGTGAAAAACACTAGGATACCGAAATGGCGCACCATGTAGTGGTCAAGTAAAACTGG
>DPHE01000007.1:907-2776 GCA_003521815.1 Colwellia sp. | reverse complement strand
TTGATTTCATCTGCCCCTTCCTTCTCTCTGATAGAAAGATATGGAATGTCTAGGATCTGCTCTTTCATCCAATCTCTTGCATGTGTAGGTATTTCTGATAAACCTAAACTTGGTGCATAGGCGACTCTTTGTTGTTGGGGAGCAAACTTCAAAAAATAACTAGCATCTTCGTAATGACCGCCTGGATGCCATACCTGATCACTACCGACAACAAAAGCTTCGCACTGTGGAGGCAATTTAACCAATTCTTCAAATGCGGTATAACGAATACTGCCCAGCTTAAAATGTTTGTCTAAAAATCGATCATAGAGTGCCGTTCGTCCTTGCGTAAGCTTACATTTTTTCTTTTCAAATAGGCGATCACTTATTCTACTTTTCAATGTCGAAAACTGGCGGACTGACAACACTTTTTTAATGAGACCCGTGAAAGAAGAATCTGTAGCGTTATGTATCGCTCCGTTCGTGTTATCACGGTCATAATCTATCACTTCACAAGAGAATCCGAGCTTCTCTATCGTCGTTTCCAATGCATACAACTGAAGAAATGTGCCGTAATTATAATATCTTGGGAATGATAAAAGACCAATTTTTTTCATTCTGTAACCTCCGAATTGTGATAGAAATAGATAGCATCAACAGATAACTGTTGTCGCTAAAAAATGTATTTGTTATTGCCATAGTTGTGTTCAATGATATAAATGTTTGGTTCACTAATTTTTTAAATCACATAGTTAAAATGGATTTTATTATGTACCCATATTTTCAACGTTTATAAGGTTTAGAGTGAATGTAGTAATATGTAACTAGCAAAATACAGGCCATAATAATTATCATGGTTAATTAATATGTATTCCCCCTCCTATTACCACCTTGTCTACATTGTTTCGCCAAACACACCGATAATATAGGCCTGTGTTATTGGCAACTTATTGCAAATCTAACGACTTCATGATTAATCGAGGCAATAATTTTGTAAAGACAAGTTTTTATGGTCTCTGGTACTAAGACGCTTATAAAAAACAATCACAATGGGTATAGATTAACGGCAGTAATGACAGATCTGTTCTGATTTTACGATAAGGATTACAGTAAGTAATGGTATTGTTAAATTAACAATGCCTATCCCATAATAATTGAAATTGATAAAAATAAAGGAGTTAAAATGGTTACTGCTACATTCGCGCTAAGATACTTAGGGTGTTCTCCGATTTTTTCTTTATATTTTAAAGCTCCTAGAAAGGTAAATAACGCTAATGGCATTGGAGTTAAAGCAACAAGACTTAACATGGGGAGATAGCCGAAGCTAACATATATAATAATCGCTAGTATGCTCGCCAACGCGAAAGCACCATAAACGTTAGTACTGTGATTTACGCCATAGCATATAGGAAAATGCCTACGACCAACCTTTCGATCTGCCTCTATATCAGGGTATTGATTAAGCAATAATAAATTATTGACTAAAAAAAATGGAATGACACCCACTAGTAAAGAGATAGCCCAATATTCCCCAACTAATACAAATTGAGTACCTATCACCATCAAAAAGCCAAAACCAAGCCCCGGAGCTATCAAACAGAGTAACGGGTTTTTATTAATCCATTGGGTATATGTCGCTACAATTAACAGCCCTAGTATGCCAAGAGGCAAAATTTCGGCGCCATAAAGCCAATAGAAATAGCCGCCAATTAATATCATCAGTAATAGACAAGTAACAGCCAAAATTAAAACATGAGAGCTTAATTCTGGCTGTTGAGGTAACCCCCCGCTACCGCCACTAAAGTCTGTTTTTTTGGTCATCAAATCTAAACCACTTTTAAAATCTAAATACTCGTTTAGGCTATTAACACTAACATGAGCTAAAAGAGC
>DPHE01000007.1:0-592 GCA_003521815.1 Colwellia sp. | reverse complement strand
ATTAGTGTTTTACATAGTTATTAGCCCTGTAGCATAATGCATTTTTATTGAAGACATAGATAAAATAATAATACTTCACATATAAATCCAACGACATCAGCTGACTGTTGTTTAATCATTATACATATAACCAGTAATGTTACGTTGTTCATCAAGATATTGATATTTGATTAGATAATTACCTATAGTTGTGATAAAAAGAAAAAAATAAGGAAGTATAATGTCAGATTTATTTAATGAAAAAGCTAAAGATTGGGATGCTAGTGAGAGGAAAAAGTTGATTTCATCAGCAGTAGGCTCATCAATATTAAAACATGTCCCTTTACACCAACAAATGGATGTTATGGATTTTGGTGCAGGAACAGGTTTAATTAGCGCTCATGTTGTCCCGTTTGTGCATAAAATTGTCGCGGTAGATATATCTAAAGCAATGCTTGATAAGCTCACTGCAAAACCAGCATTGCAGGATAAGGTTAAAGCCGTCTGTCAGGATATTACAGATAAACCTATAGAGGCCAAGTTTGATTTAATTATGAGTGCAATGGCAGTACATCATGTAGAAAATACATCTAAACTAATAAACACCTTTTAT
>DPHE01000070.1:18192-47113 GCA_003521815.1 Colwellia sp. | reverse complement strand
ACTTTACCCATACCCACTGATAGCTCTTCGGCTGTATCGTTAATAGCAGCATGAATAAGTTCTGGCTGCCATTGTGTTAACGCAGCTAATTTTTCTTTAACTAATAATAGAGGCTCTTTTACAACTGGACGTAAATGCTTTTTCACCGCTTTTGCATCAAGCTCAGAAAAATCTTCATAGAAATAACGTGAAATTTCAGCCATCTCTTTTAACGTTTTAACACGATCTGCTTGAATTTTAACTATTTCAGCTAATGCAGGTCCATTGTCAGTATTAATACCTTGGTTATTCATGTGCCATGCTAAATGCTCCGCAACATACTCAGGTGCTAGCGTTTTCATATAATGCTGATTAACCCAAATTAGTTTATCGGTATTAAACCCTGACGGTGCTCTGTTACAATCTTTCAAATCGAACAATTCAATCATCTCTTTTCGACAGAAAATTTCCTTGTCACCATGGGACCAGCCTAATCTCACTAAATAGTTTAATAAGGCTTCTGGTAAGTAACCATCATCACGATATTGCATAACACCAACAGCACCATGGCGTTTAGACAAACGCTTGCCATCATCACCTAATATCATAGGAATGTGAGCATATTCAGGTAAGTCAGCGCCTAAGGCTTTTAAAATATTTATTTGTTTCGGGGTATTACTAATATGATCATCACCACGAACCACATGAGTAACCTTCATATCCCAATCATCAACCACAACCGTTAAGTTATACGTTGGCGTACCGTCACTGCGCGCAATAATTAAATCATCTAGCTGCTCATTACTAATAGTAATGTCACCTTTAACCATATCATTAATAACAACATCGCCATCAAGTGGATTTTTAAAGCGAATAGCAAACGGTTTATCTGTTGGATAATCAGTACGTTCACGCCATAAACCATTGTATTTTTCTATTTCGCCTTTTGCTTTCGCTTCTTCTCGCATCATATCTACTTCTTCGCTAGTGCTATAACAGCGATAAGCATTACCTGAGGCAAGTAATTGTTCTATTACTTCTTTATAACGATCAAAACGTTTGGTTTGAAAATATGGACCATGAGTCCATTCAAGGTTTAACCAGCTCATGCCATCCATAATGGCATCAACGGAGGCTTGAGTAGAACGTTCTATATCGGTATCTTCGATACGTAGAATAAAGTCGCCACCATTTTTTTGTGCATAAAGCCAACTGTATAAAGCAGTACGCGCGCCACCAACATGTAAATAACCAGTAGGGCTAGGAGCAAAACGAGTTGTTAAAGTCATAAAATTCTCAATTTTGTACGCATTCGAACCAAGTTAAGCTCGATACGATAATTAGGTCTTAAAAAATTGTCGACATTTTATCACTCTGGCCAAGTTAATTCACCTTTTACAGAACTTTGTTTTTTCACTTTTAAATTTCAACGGCTAACGGGTAGATGTAATTGCAGACAAAACAGTCGTTGTGTAGAAAAATAAATCAAACAGTTGCCGATTTATAAATAATTAGTAAATTAAGTCGTTTTTATGTTGACAGCTTTTTGGATCTGCCTATAATACGCCACCACGGAGACGGACGATTAGCTCAGTTGGGAGAGCACCGCCCTTACAAGGCGGGGGTCACTGGTTCAAGCCCAGTATCGTCCACCATTCTTTTTTTTAAAGAATATCTTAGTAAACAAAATATCGCGGAGTGGTAGTTCAGTTGGTTAGAATACCGGCCTGTCACGCCGGGGGTCGCGGGTTCGAGTCCCGTCCACTCCGCCAACTTTGTTTATGAACGGTTAGAGTACCGTACTTTCTAGTGAAACTCTAAGATAGATAGATTTTGCGGAGTGGTAGTTCAGTTGGTTAGAATACCGGCCTGTCACGCCGGGGGTCGCGGGTTCGAGTCCCGTCCACTCCGCCACATTTATTTATCGACATATAAGCAAGATTTTGCGGAGTGGTAGTTCAGTTGGTTAGAATACCGGCCTGTCACGCCGGGGGTCGCGGGTTCGAGTCCCGTCCACTCCGCCACTTTTGTTTATATAGTAAGGCATGATATGTCGGACGATTAGCTCAGTTGGGAGAGCACCGCCCTTACAAGGCGGGGGTCACTGGTTCAAGCCCAGTATCGTCCACCATCATCATACCCTTAGATTCATATCACTATCTGATATATATGGACGATTAGCTCAGTTGGGAGAGCACCGCCCTTACAAGGCGGGGGTCACTGGTTCAAGCCCAGTATCGTCCACCATCTTATTTATTTCACTATAAATTTAAAAATCAATTTTTTTCTTCAAAAAGTAACTATTTTCTTGCTAAGAATATTTCAATTAATAAAATAAAGTCAATTTAACATCGTTAACTAGTGATAAATCATCAACAGCCACTACATTAAAAAATAAAAAATCCAAACCTTCTAGCTTATATATTTCAATAACAATAGCTTTGTATTTAACGTAATAATAGAATGTTTAGTAACATTTTTATAGGCGTTTTATCGAAAAATAATCAAGAAACCCAATAAGAAAAACGGTAGACTTGCACTTTAAAACTAATTACTCCAATTAATAATGAAATCATCTACCCTAAGTAAACTTTTATTTATATTATTTTTTACCCCTAGTATATTAATATTCAATGCTCATGCAAAAACAGTGAGTGAATCAACACTAACGCAGACATACGATTTAGTAAAAGCGAACAATAAATACGTAACTTTGCTAGGTACCCAGGTAAATATTGGTGATAAAGCACCAAACTTTAAGGTAGTAGATAAAAACTTTGCTCCGATAAAATTAACAGATTTAAAAGGTAAAACAGTACTTATTTCGGTAGTACCAAGTTTAGATACTGGCGTCTGTTCATTACAAACGAAGCGTTTTAATGAGGAAGCCGAAAAGTTGCCTGAAAACATCACCATATTAACGATTAGTAATGACTTACCTTTTGCGCAAAAACGTTTTTGTAAAGTTGAAAGTGTAGATAAAATCAAAGTATTATCTGATTCAGTCTGGCATAACTTTGGTGAAAACTATGGTTTAATTATTAAAAATATGGGCTTATTGACCCGCGCAATTTTTATTATCGATAGCCAAGGAACAGTAAAATACAAAGAATTAGTGGCTAATATCTCACAGCACCCAAATTACGAGAATGCGTTAGCGGCTGTTAAAAATATTGCCCCCGTTATGGTTATTGAAAATGAAGTCATAACGGATGAAACACCTAGCAAGAGTAAGTAACTATATTTCACTTCTATCAAAATAAACCGTCATTATTTTGTACGGATTTTCTGCCCTAATACCGAATACAGAGATCCTTATTCAGCTCTCTGATCCGGTAAATTTATGGATGATTTTATATCAAATGAGGTGTTGAGGGGATATTTTAAAAGAGAGCTGCCACAAATTTTCAAATCTCATAAAATAACCGTTAATGTTTACTATTTACTTACCCCTAGTTTTGACGGGGCTTTGTCATTTAAGTATTTTTACTTGGTAAAAAATTAATCAATAATGCCGCCAAGAATGCTGCAATACTGGCCGTTAAAAAAGCTGTTGTTGCTCCTAAACCATCTAGCCATAAAGCGCCCGCCAGATAGGCGCCAATAGCTCCACCTGCGCCATAAACGCCCCCCAAATAAATAGCTTGACCTCTTGATTGTTGGCAAGGACTAAAGTGACTACTGATAAAGATCATTGAAGCGCTGTGAAACAACGCAAAACTTGCTGCATGAATTAATTGTGTAAATGCTAATATCCAAGCAGAGTCTGCATACAAAGCAACCAAAAACCAACGCAACGCAGTGACCGCTAAACTAAAAGTTAATAAGCTTTTCAATGAAAAATGTTTAAAAAAACTACTCGCGAAGATAAATACTAATATTTCAGCCAAAACACCTAATGAAATAAACAACCCAACAGCAAAGCCAGGGTACTCTAAATCTCGTAAAAATAAGGCAAAAAAACCATAATAGGGACCAAAACTAATTTGTAATAATATTCCTGAAATAAAGAAAATTATAAACCTGAGTTCAAGTAATTTTTCTTTTATTGATAATGCCTGCCTTGTTGCTTTGCTAATAATGTGACGAGACTTAATACTTAGTGTTGAAAACAATAATAACAATAAAACAGCACAGCCCATCAACACAAAAGCGTTAGAGAATGAAGAATTAGTAGCACTTGATAAGTCATCTTCTTGATAAAATGCCATTACTTGTCCAGCAAAAATAGCTAAAACAATAAACCCCAAACTTCCCCATAAACGAATACGTGCGTAAATTTTATTACTGCACCTAACTGAATTTAAGGTTAATACTTCAAGCTGAGGTAATATTGCCGTCCAAAAAAGGCTAAAGAGTGCTAAGCAAATACTGATTGCCCAATAGTTATCTAACCAAAATAACAACACAAAACTCAACAGAGCAAGTAGTGCCCCTAGACGAATGATAAGTAATTGCTGTCCTGTTCTATCAGCTAAAATTGCCCATAGGCTTGGCGCAATAATTTTGGTCGCAGTAAGAATGGCAAAAATTTCACCAAGCTCAAGGGAAGTGAAACCTTTACTATCAAGAAAAACTGAAAGATACGGTGAAATTAAACCAAGAATGGCAAAATAAAAGAAATAACTCGAAGAAAGGCGGGTAAATAATGACAATGTATATTCCTATTTACCCTAGGCTGATAAATTAGTATTAACCTGCGGTTATTACAGGCGTATTACAAACAACATCTGCATTTTGCGCACGATGTCTTAAATAATGATCCATTAATGTCAACGCTAGCATCGCTTCGGCAATAGGTACCGCACGAATACCAACACAGGGATCATGTCGACCTTTCGTAACAATATCGGTTGATTCACCACTAACATCAACCGTTTTACCACTAACACCAATACTTGACGTTGGCTTTAATGCTAAATGTGCAATAATATTTTGTCCCGACGAAATACCACCTAAAACACCGCCCGCATGATTGCTAGCAAAGCCATCTGGTGCTAACTCATCTCTGTGTTCAGAGCCTTTTTGGTTAACTACCGCAAAACCATCGCCGATTTCAACACCCTTGACTGCATTTATACTCATTAAACCATGCGCAATTTCAGCATCAAGTCGATCAAAAATAGGCTCACCTAACCCAACTGGGACATTCGTTGCCACTACACTAAGTTTTGCCCCGATGGAATCTTTAGCACGCATCACATCACGTAAGTGTTGATCTAATTGTTCAAGCTTGGTGTGATCGGGGAAAAAGAATTGATTTTCTTCTACTTCATTCCAATCAATATTTTGAAAATCAAGTGATTGACCATTAGGAGATTTGGCTATTATCTCACCAATTTGAGTAACACAGGCTTGTATTTTCATGCCAAACTTTAGTGCTAAATATTTTTTAGCAATTGCACCAGCGGCAACACGCATAGCGGTTTCTCTGGCAGAAGAGCGACCACCACCGCGATAATCACGTATTCCATATTTCTGCGAATAGGTATAATCAGCATGCCCTGGCCGAAAACTTTGCGCAATATTACCGTAGTCTTTAGAACGTTGATCAGTATTTTCAATAATCAGACCTATTGGTGTTCCTGTTGTTTTACCTTCAAAGACACCTGACATTATTTTTACTTTATCCGCTTCATTTCTCGCTGTAGTAAAGCGTGATTGACCTGGGCGACGTCTATCAAGATCGATTTGTAAATCTGCTTCACATAATTCAATTCCTGGAGGACAGCCGTCAACAATAGCACCTAGCCCTAACCCATGGCTTTCGCCAAATGAAGTAACGCTAAATAATTTTCCGAAAGTATTTCCTGACATTTTAACTCCAACCTCTGTTATTAATTCTTTGATGTATGAGTAGTTAAGGCAGTAGTAAACACTGCCGAGAATTCAACTAATTGTGCCTTAGTTAGCATAAAGACACCATGGCCACCACGCTCAAAATCAAGCCAAGTAAAAGGCACCTCACTATATAACGCTTTCACATGTACTTCTGAGTTACCTACTTCACAAAAAAGTAAACCACCATCATTTAAATGCTGTGCACTTTGCGCCAGTATAACACGTACTATATCTAAGCCATCATTACCACAACCTAAACCCATTTCAGGCTCATGAAGATACTCTTGCGGTAAACTGTCAATATCTTGCTGATCAACATAAGGTGGATTAGTGACAATTAAATCATAACTTTGCCCTTCAATTCCAGAAAAAACATCTGATTGAATGGGAATAACTTGTTCACTAAGACCGTGATTTTCTATATTTATTTGCGCAACATTCAACGCATCTATTGATAAATCCACCGCATCTATCTCTGCATCATCAAAGTAACTAGCACAGGCAATGGCAATACAACCACTGCCAGTACATAAATCCAAAATACGTTTTGGCGTTTGATTAGCCTTTATATAAGGAAAGAATTTATTTTCAATTAGCTCACCTATAGGCGAACGTGGAATTAATACCCTCTCATCAACATAAAAAGGTAACTGAGCAAAATAAGCAACATTAGTGATATAAGCCACCGGAATTTGTTCTTCAATACGGCGGGTAAATAAGGCTAAAATACGTTGCTTTTCTGAGTCAATTAAACGACATGTCATCAGACTGTCGTCTACCTCATTAGGTAGAGACAGAGCATATATCACCAATATATAAGCATCATTAAAGGCATTTTCACTACCGTGTCCATAAAACAATTCGGCTTGATTAAATAAAGTGGCGCCATATCGACAGTAATCAGCGATAGTGTGCAATTGGTTCGTTACAGTGGTTAACTTATTCACTTTTTATTCCTATAATTTCTACGTTTACTTCAATTCATTACTTGTAAAGATTAACAGATATTTTTAAACTGCCGCTATGAAAATGAAAAACACCAAAAAAAAGCTAATCAGTACTGACGATACATCACTTTTTAAAGATGCCATAGGCAAGATCATGCCTTTAAAAGTGGACACCATACACTTTGCTAAAAAAGTCAGCAAGCCTAAAGTACATGCTCATCCAAAAAACAGTAAAAAAGCCATTGCCCAGTTCCACTTTTCTGATGAATTTGAACCCAATTTAAACATACAAGGGCCAATGAAATATGTTCGAGCTGATGTGAGTGCTTATGAAGCCAAGAATTTACGCAGGGGTGTTTATAGCCCTGATTTAATTTTAGATTTACATGGTTTAGACCAATATCAATCTAAGCAAGAGATCGCCGCGCTACTCTACGCTTGTCAAAGAGAACATGCTCAATGCGTTTGTATTATTCATGGCATCGGATCAAGAGTATTGAAAAATAAAGTACCCCATTGGTTAGTACAGCACCCCGATGTAATGGCATTTCATCAAGCACCATTAGAGTGGGGAGGTAATGGTGCATTACTAGCCTTAATAGAGTTAAAAGATAAGTTTATTAAAAATTAACTCTTTAGCTATCCACTATTTAACGATTAACTTAGCCGGTGAAATAATATCCACCAACTGCCCTTGCATGTGCTTAGTCTCATAATCAATTACCGCGATGGCACCAGTAGAGAAAATCGGCATCTGGTTTTTGTCCGTTAATTCAGCCACAAAATAACTAACAAAAGGCATATGAGAAACGAATAAAATCGCTGAGTTTTTTTCACCATAATCGGCTTCATTAGACTCACTAAGCAATCCATCTAAAAAATCATGCACGTGCTGAGCATTACCTGACGGGGTAATCAAATCCAGTGTTTTGGGTTTGTTAACAAGTAAATTAGCTTTTATTAGAAAACTAGACACATTATTGTAAGTTTGTTGCGCCCTAAGATATGGGCTAACAAAAACATCTAATAGTTTAGTTTTGTTGTGTAATAACCATTGCCCCATTATTTCGGCTTCGAGATCCCCTTGCTCAGTCAAGGGTCTCAGAGAGTCATCACCTGTAATATTCGCAGCGTCACCATGGCGCATTATAAAAATTTTCATTTACTCTCCCGCACATCAAGTAGATAAAATTACGCGGTTGTCTATTTTGAGGCTATAGTAATAGAATTTATTACCTTTTACATTACCTGTTAAGAATAAAATGGACTCTAGTTATTCCATAAAGTAATTTAGAAGGTTAACTTTTTATTCTAATAACCTTTTACTCGTTCTTGTTCTCAAACTTAGGAACCAAGCGTTGAAGCAAAGTCCCAATGATTTTAAAAAGTATAGATCACTTACCTTGGATAATGGTTTACGGGTTTTATTGGTTCATAATAAAGAAACTGACAAATGTGCTGCAGCACTCGCTGTAAACGTTGGACATTTCAATGATCCTCATAATAGGCAAGGATTGGCACACTTTTTAGAACACATGTTATTTTTAGGGACTAAAAAGTATCCTAGCGGTAGTGAATATCAAAAATTTATCAGCCAACACGGCGGCAGTAACAATGCTTGGACTGCGACCGAGCATACCTGCTTTTATTTTGATGTACATCATCAACATTTTACTGAAGCATTAGATCGCTTTAGCCAATTTTTTATCTCTCCCCTTTTAGCTGATGAGTTCATCACCAAAGAGCGTAAAAACATCGACGCTGAATTTAAATTAAAACTTAAAGATGATATTCGTCGCATATCGATGTTCATAAAGAAACCATTAATCAACGCCACCCTTTTTCAAAATTTTCAGTCGGTAATATAGATACGCTTGCCGATATAAATGGTGAAAGCATTAGTAAAGAAGTTAAAGCATTTTTTAACCTCTACTACCAAGCTAGTTACATGACTCTCGCTATGGAAGGCCCGCAAACATTAGTAGAATTAACACGGTTAGCTAAAAAAATGTTTAGCGGAATAAAAGACAACAAGTCGACATTAACGCCTATAACCGAGCCTTTATATTTACCAGAGAATCAAAGTATTTACGTTAATATAAAGCCCGTTAAAAATGACCATCAGTTAATCATCAGCTTTGCCATGGAGAGTATTAATAAATTCTACCAAGATAAACCTGAATCAGTATTAGTTTATCTTATGGGTCATGAAGGTGCGGGCAGTATTTTAACTACGTTAAAACAAAAACACTGGGCTATGGGGTTAACCGCAGGCTCAGGGATTAATGGTTCTAACTTTAAAGACTTTAATATTAGTATTAGTTTAACCGAACTAGGCGAAGCCTGTATTGAAGAAATAATATCGATAGTTTTTTCTTATATTGGTTTATTAAAGACAGCATAAATACCACTTTTTTACTATCAAGAAAAGCAAGCTATTGCAGAGCTGTCCTTTGCTTACCTCGAGAAAAATCGCCCCTTAGACAATGTCAGCCAACTCGTCATTAATATGCAACACTACTCGTGTGAATATTATATTTTTGGTGATTATATTATGTCAGGTATGGATGATAAAAATATCAACCTATTACTAGACTACTTAAATGCTGATAATGTGCGCGTTATTCATGTTAGCCAAAACAATAGCTTTTCTACAACCAGTTTTTGGTACCAAGTCCCTTATAATGTCAGTGAAATTTCGGCAAAAACACTGGCAAAACAGTGATAAAAGCAAGTCCATATCTCAACTCTTCTCCACTCTTAATTCATTAATACAACCCCATAACCCAAGTGCTGAGGAGTTATCTAATGCGCTAACCAAAATTACTTTTTCACAATACCAACATTTTTCTCAAAAACTGTTTAAAAAAATTAGCCTTGAAGTATTAATTCATGGTAATTGGCTCATTGGGCATGCAACGAACATAGTAACCAATATCAAACAGGCTTTTGCTAATAACTACAGCGACAAACATTCTGTACAATGCCCTGTAATAGACATAACTAACAAAAAAACGCTTATTTTACCTATACAGATCCCTGGACATGATCATGCTAGTGTTGTTTATAATCCATTACCGACAAGAGATAAAAATTTAGTTGCCTTAACAATGGTAACTAGCCATCTATTATCACCATTGTTTTTTCAAGAAATGCGTACCGAAAAACAGTGTGGTTATTTAGTAGGTGTCGGGTATGTGCCAATTAACCCCTATCCTGGCATTGCCTTTTATATTCAGTCTCCACATATCGATGCAATAACGCTGACAAAAGCTATAGATAAATTTATAGCTGATAGTTTGGAAATGCTAGTAGAAATAAGTGATAACAACTGGTTGCACTTAATCAACGGATTAGCAGGACAACTACAAGAAAAAGATAATAATTTGAGAATAAAAAGTCAGCGATTTTGGGCTGCTATTTGTAATAAAGACTTAAGCTTCTGTGATAAAGAACACTTAGTCTCGGCTATTTTAGACTTAAACTTTGATCAAGTAAAAAGCTTCATAAAAAACCAATTAATGGCAATAGCCAACCCAGATAGAATTATTTATCCTCCATGAACATCATTAACCCCCTATTGTCAAAAGAATAGAACACGAATTAAACGGTAAAATAATAAGCAACGTTAATCGTTTTATAAATAAAAGCAAAAAAAAACATTAATACTGCCGATAAATAATCAAGTGAACCTCAAACTAAAATTGGCTTAAGACAAAGCACACTGTCAATATGAGCCGTATTGCTATAGTTTACCGAGTAAAGAAAAAACTCAATTAAAAGATTATATTCACATACTATATAATACTGACTAACAATCTATTTAATAATGTTGTAACTTACCCTGTAATAATATTTCTATTTATAGATTTTCTAGGATAAGTTACTAATATAAGTTTTTTATATAAATACCAATACTATTGCTACTATCAAAATAAACGAGAACGTGCTGAAAACGTTTTAAATACCTTAAACCAAACTTTAACAACTCTGCAAACTTCAGTTAAAAAAACATTGTTAACTATGTTGAACAGCATAAAAGGAGTTAATTATGCATACTCAGCTTAATCCTGTTGGTAATATGAACATTCTTTCTCAGGCTGAAGTAGATCAGCTGCAGCGTTCATCAACTAGTGAGCTTTATAACCTTTATCGAAACTGTTCTCTAGCTGTACTCAATGCAGGTAGTCATACTGATGATGCTGAAATTATTTATCAGCAACACAAAGAGTTTACTATCGAAGTACTAAGACGTGAGCGCGGCGTTAAAATAGATCTTAAAAACCCACCAAAAGATGCCTTTGTTGATGGTAAAATAATTAGAGGTATTCGCGAACACTTATCCGCGGTATTACGTGATATTTTATTTATTCATAATCGCTACCCAAACAGGCTGAGTGTTCCTGACACCTTAACTGATGTTACTTTTGAGATATTACGTAATGCAAATGCGATTTTACCCGAAACTGAACCACGCTTAGTTACTTGTTGGGGGGGGCATTCCATAAAAAAAAATGAATATAAATATACCAAAGAAGTTGGCTACCAATTAGGTTTACGTGACTTTAATATTTGTACCGGCTGTGGTCCCGGCGCAATGAAAGGGCCAATGAAAGGTGCTACCATTGGCCATGCCAAACAACGTAATAAAGCAGGTAGGTATTTAGGCTTAACTGAACCAAGTATTATTGCTGCCGAACCGCCTAACGCTATTGTCAATGAATTGGTGATAATGCCTGATATTGAAAAACGCTTGGAAGCGTTTGTTCGCATGTCACACGGTATTATTATATTCCCTGGCGGTGCAGGTACAGCAGAAGAGCTACTTTACATTTTAGGTGTTTTATTAAATGATAACAATGCTAGCCAAGTATTACCTATCATTTTAACTGGCCCGAGCAGCGCTACTGACTATTTCTCTGAAATAGATGCTTTTATTGGCGCAACTTTAGGTGATAGTGCACAGCAACTTTACAAAATTATTATTGATGATGCAGAAAAGGTAGCACAAGTAATGTCTAAAGGCTTAACACAAGCTCTTGATTACCGTAAAAAAACAGGTGATGCTTTTCATTTTAACTGGTCCATCGTCATTGAAAACAATTTTCAACAGCCATTTGAACCAAACCATAAAAACATGTCAAGGTTAACGATTAGTTATGATCTAACAACGGCTGAGCTTGCTGCTAATTTACGTCGAGTTTTTTCGGGTATAGTCGCAGGTAATGTAAAATCTAATGGAATTAAATCCATTAGAGAATTTGGCCCTTTTAAACTATCTGGTGATAAAAAAATAATGCATTTAATGGACAAATTACTGGCCTCTTTCGTTAGCCAACAACGCATGAAATTACCCGGTAGCGAGTACATTCCTTGTTATACCGTTATTGAAGGATAATATATGTCAAACCATTTAGTTTTAATTGACGCATTAAACTTGATCAGGCGTATTTATGCAGTGCAAGAGCGGCCTTTTGTTCAAAACGAAATGCAATTAAATGATGAGTTAGAAAAAAAAACGCAAAAACAAGTCTTATTTAATACCCAAAAGTCTTGTATTAACGCATTAGAAACTATACTCAAGCACCAACAAGCTAGCCATGCACTTGCTGTGTTTGATAGTCAGCAGCCCTGTTGGCGTTATAAGCTATATGATGGCTATAAAAAAGGTCGTAAAAAAATGTCATCACATCTTGCAGATGAATTACCGTTCATTCAAGATGCTTTTTTACAACTAGGCATGGATTCATTAGTGTCTGAAGAAGATGAAGCCGATGACCTTATCGCAACGTTAGCAACAAAGATGGCGTTACATGGACAACATGTCACCATTATTTCAACCGACAAAGGCTTTTTATCTTTATTAAGTCCTACTATTCATATTTATGATTATTTTAATCGCCGTTATCTCAACGAAGAGCATGTCAAAGAAAAGTTTAATGTAAAACCAACGCAGCTTATTGATTTATGGACATTAACTGGAGATAATACTAATAAGATTCCTGGTGTCGAGGGTATAGGTCAAATAACGGCTGCAAGTTTACTTAATCAATATGGTTCATTAAGTGCTATTTTAAAAAGCAATGAGATAAAACCGACAATAAAAGAAAAACTTAACAAGAGTACAGAACAAATAACGTTAAGCAGAAAACTTCTCACACTAAAACAAAATATTCCTCTTGGATTTAATCTTAAAGATATTCGTTTAAACACATCAACAGATTAGATCGAAAATAATACGCCCTCCTTCGATCACGCATTTGAATGACGGGTTACCACCTTTTAAAAGTGAGCCATCAGGCAACTCAATTATAGACTAAAGTAAGCTTGCTACAGATGTCGTTTCATCCTAAAGTATTATATAATATTGTTTTAATTTTGTGTTTTTTTTGTTTTTTAAATTTGAGGGGTTAATCCACAGAATTTAAAAGTGAAAACTTTCACTCTCGCTTACCATAAATTTACATGGTATAAAACGCACTATTACAGTACTAAACAGTCTCTCTTAGTTACAACATTGACCGTTATAATCTAAATAACGTCAACTTACATTACAAGGCAAATAATATGACCAATCAAACCATCACAGTTATTCCAGGCGACGGTATTGGCCCAAGCATCATTGAAGCAACAATTAAAGTATTAGATAAAGCAGGTTGTAATTTTAACTATGAATATGCTGATGCTGGTTTAACTGCGTTAGAAAACCATGGTGACTTAGTACCACAAGAGACACTAGATCTTATCGAAAAAAACAAAATTACGTTAAAAGGTCCATTGACAACACCGGTAGGTGAAGGGTTTACATCAATCAATGTCACTTTACGTAAGCAATTTAAATTATATGCTAACTTACGCCCAGTACTTTCTTTTAAAGGTACTAAAGCTCGCTATGAAAATATTGATATTTTAACCGTACGAGAAAATACTCAAGGTATGTATTCAGGTGCTGGTCAAGTGGTTTCTGAAGATGGTACCCAAGCTGAAGCGATGAGTATTATTACACGTGATGGCGCTGAAAAAATATTAACCTTTGCTTATGAAACCGCACGAAAAGAAGGTCGTAAAAAAGTAACCGCTGTACATAAAGCTAACATTTTAAAATCAACGTCTGGTTTATTTTTAACAGTTGCTCGTGAAGTTGCTGCACGCTATCCTGAGATTGAATCAACAGAGATGATTGTTGATAATTGTTGTATGCAGTTAGTGATGAACCCTGAACAATTCGACGTTATCGTTACTACCAACCTTTTTGGTGATATTTTATCTGATTTGTGTGCTGGTTTAGTTGGTGGCTTAGGCATGGCGCCAGGCGCTAATATTGGCGAAGATTGTGCGATTTTTGAAGCCGTTCATGGTAGCGCTCCAGATATTGCTGGTAAAAACTTAGCTAACCCTACCTCAGTAATTTTAGCTGCACTACAAATGCTTGAATACTTAGAAATGAGTGAACAAGCAGATAAAATTAGAAAAGCACTAACCGATGTAATTGCCAGTGGTGATCGCACTACACGTGATTTAGGCGGTACTCATGGTACTACTGACTTCACTGAAGCGCTTTTAGATAGACTATAAGCAAAAAAGTAATGAGTTAACTTGCTACGAGTATTTACATTACTCGCAGCAAGTTATTTTTAGAATGAATAACCTAGATTAGTCTTGCATGCACCGTAACTTCTTCACGGTCATAGTACAAGTGTTTAGCATACAGCTCATATTTCACATTATGTTCACTAAAAGCATCTTTCATTGTTTGTAGATCGCCAGCCACTTGCTGATATCGCCCTTTCATCGGTAGCTTTAAGTTAAACATGGCTTCTTTACAATGACCGTTGAGTAACCACTCGCTCATCAACTTAGCAACACGCTGTGGCTTTTCTATCATGTCACAAACAAGCCAATAAACATTTTGCTTCCCTGGTAAGTATTTAAAACCATCCATCATTTTATGTTTAACTTGCCCAGTTTCCATCAGAGATTCTGCCATAGGGCCATTATCAATAGCGGTAACCATCATTCCACGACGAACCAGTTGATATGTCCAGCCTCCTGGTGCAGAGCCTAAATCAACCGCATTCATACCTGACGTTAATCGTGTGTTCCACTCATTTCGAGGAATAAAATACAAAAAGGCTTCATCAAGCTTTAACGTAGAGCGACTTGGCGCATGACTAGGAAACTTAAGACGTGGAATACCCATAACATGTGGTGAACTGTTTCGCGCTAAAGAATAACCTAGAATAACCTCTTGTCCGCTTAAAAATAACGCGTGTAATACTGAACCATCTTGTTCTGGGTTAAATGAATCACTTTTTCCAGTTAACACTTTAGCTTTACGTAAGCCTTGGCGTAAAGGCACAATAAGTTTACGACAAAATTTACTTAACGCTTTGCCATCGTTAGTGTCTGGCGTTTCCATACGTAAATCATCATATTGCCATTCACTGCCTAATACTTCAACGATGGCTTCAACGCGATTGTAATCGGGTAAATCTATTTTATCAGTAAGTGTTACAAACCACTGACGAGTAAAAATAAGACGTTTAAGGGGGAGTTTCTTTATTAGCGCTTCCCCGTGAGCAGGATCATGTAAGTGAAAAAGAACCACACCTTCATTTTTTTTCAGCTCTAAATAGCCATAGATTTCATTCCATGTAGCTTTTTCTTGAATTTCAGCCCCACACTCTTTTTCGAAACCTGGACGACAATATAATACGATAGAGGTCATAAGTTGTTTTTACCTTCAATTGACAATAGCAACCAAGCAATTGCCAATGATATTCCGCCAAATGGCGTCAGTTTACCAACAAGGGCAAAACTGAAAAATGTTTTGATATAAATAGTGCCGCTAAAGCACAAAATACCGACAAAAAAGCCAATAGCTGCACTAAGCAATATTTTAGAGGGTACCTTAACTGATGAGCTAGTGATAGCCCAAACCAGTGTTGCAAACAAAGCCAGCGTATGAAATAACTGGTACTGCAATGCAGTATTTAACCTTGATTGCACATCAATAGGTAATGCTTGTCCGCCATGGGCAAGCCAAGCGCCGAATAGTACAGAAAAGCAACCGCTAACACCAATAAAAATCATTAAAAATTTAATTATTCTGCTCTTACTCTGTATTTCTTTAATCATTAGAACTTTCTTCTTGAATAAATTTAATAATGGCACTCACTGCAGTTTCGATATGTTGCTGATGAGTATAGCCAGACTTAACCCGTGGCTTTAAACTGTGATCGCCATCAGGTAGAAAAATACAATGACATAACGATGACATCTCATACTGCGCTATTTCAACCTGTGATCCCAAGGTATCACGATCGCCTTGTAAAATAAGTACTGACTTTTGTGTATTTTGTAATGGCTCTAAACGAAGTTTATCTGGTTTTTTTGATGGGTGAAATGGGTACCCTATACAAAAAACTCCTTGTATAAGCATTGCTATATCATCATCAGCGGCAATGGTTGCCGCCACACGCGACCCCATAGATTTACCCCCTATAAACAGTGGCAGCCTAGCTTCATTAGTGTCACTGGTGGGTAAGTTATTAATCACATGTTTATAACAATCAATTAATTTTGGCATTCTATCTGGTGGGTAACGCTTACCCAATTCAATCCTTTTATCCATAAAAGGAAAATTAAAACGCACTACATTAATATGTGCTTTATTGAGTAATTCGCTGACTAGCACCATAAATTCATGATACATATCAGCACCTGCACCATGGGCAAAAACAATTTGTGCTATAGGGTTGTCTACTGTATTTTCAATTGTACTAATCATTGTACATTCCATAAACTAACTTAGCTGACCATCAGTAATGTTCTTTTGCTCTGCCGCTACCATGTTAACTAACCACAGCATTAAAGTTTAAATTAAGCGCACTGAATATCCCTACTAATCAAAATGACAAAGGGGCGAAATACTTAAATATTACGTCCCTTTGATTGAGTAGAATTCAAAAAACTGTCACTAAGAATTAGATAATTGTCATTTTTTAATCTGTTACCAAGGGAGGGAACCCTTTTACTAAATCATCAATGGCTTTCATCTGCGCTAAATAGGGCTCTAACTTGTCAAGTGGCAAAGCGCAAGGTCCGTCACATTTAGCAATAGAGGGATCAGGGTGTGCTTCAATAAACAAGCCCGCTATACCAATAGCCATACCGCTACGCGTTAACTGAGCAGCTTGTGCGCGTCGTCCGTCAGCACTGTCAGTGCGCCCTCCTGGTTTTTGCAATGCGTGAGTAGCATCAAACATAACGGGTGCATATTGTCGCATTTCATCCATTGCTAACATATCAACCACAAGGTTATTGTAACCATAACAACTGCCACGTTCGCAAAGAATAATATTTTCATTACCCGCTTCACCGAATTTGTTAATAATATGTTTCATTTCATGCGCGGCTAAAAATTGTGGTTTTTTTACATTAATTACTACGCCGGTTTTAGCCATCGCAACCACTAAATCAGTTTGCCTTGCTAAAAAGGCAGGTAATTGAATAACATCAACCACTTCACTGACCGGTTGAGCTTGATATGTTTCATGAACATCAGTAATAATGGGCACATTAAAAGTGTTCTTAATTTCTTCAAATATTTTTAAACCTTCGTCTAAGCCTGGACCACGATAAGAATGAACAGACGAACGATTAGCTTTATCAAAAGAGGCTTTAAACACGTAAGGTATATTTAATTTTTGTGTAACTTCAACATAGTGTTCAGCAATTTTCATCGCTAAATCACGTGACTCAAGCACGTTCATACCGCCAAATAACACAAATGGCTTATCATTCGCCACGTCAATACCATTAACTGAAACAGATTTAATTGTCATAATATTCCCAAATAAAAAGTTATACTAAAGAACCTTAAAAAGCATTCTTTAAAAATATACCAAAGTAAAAGTTCAGCTTTAAGCTGTATAATTCAATGTCAAAGAAAAAGCACGGAGTTTATGACTATCAATGAGTACTTTTGATCCCTACATTGGGTAATACAGCAACAAGATGAACTTTACAAAAATTTAACTACCAATAATTCGTAACAACTGACCACAAATCCATCCCATGTAAGTACTTCACGCATACCCTAAGACTATTGTGTCATTAGTAATTAGTGTAATTGTCAATGGTGCTACTGACATCTAAACTCCTAAAAACATTTATGATTTATATGAACTTATATACAAATAATGTTAATGCATTGTAGGTTCAGTTAATGTGATGTTATCAAGTTGAATTTTCAGTAATTGAGCCGCTGGGTCTTTCGGGCATTGTTCAACAAAATAACGATAATCATCAACCGCTACTTTAAAGCAATCTAATTGGTGAAGCAAAAAACCACGATCACGTCGCTGCAGAGGATCGTCAGGATTTAATGACAGTAATAAATCAACACACAACAAGGCTTTATCAAATACTAGATCACGAATTAATGCAGTTTTTAATACGCTAAGATGTTCAACTAAAATAGCCTGACGGTTCATACTAGTAATTTCATGCTGACTAGGGTCACCTTCAAGATCATCTAAACGTAAATCAAGCTCATGCCAATCTAGTGATTCTCCAGTAACGGCATCAAAAATAATAGCATGCTGCTCATCACAACAAATCCTTACCATCACTTTTGTTGGTACAAAGACTAAATCAGTGTCAAAACCACAAGCATTTATAATTTCACAAACAAGTACAGCCTTAACCATAGGAGACATTAATCGTTGGTTTAGGCTTATTGCCACTTTAAATGAGTCTAATGGCCAAACACTTTTATACTTATCAATAAATAAGTGCTGATAATACAGTTCATTAAGCAAAACTTCTGCTTGTTCTAATGGCGACTCAATTTCTGCGATTACAGCCTGACATTGCTCAATGATTTTTTCTAACGGATCTAGCGATTGTTCTACTAGAGTAATATCATGCTTTATAGCTTGGCATACTATGTCTTGAAAAATGTGCTCTTCAAGCAGTATTAAAGTTTCTAACAAATCTTTTTCGTCTGATTTTAATTCAGATAATAACAGTGTATTCATAACAATTTATGTACTTTTTCTTAAAGAATTAGACGAAGAAAAGCGGTTCGCGTGTCATCGCTAAACGTACTATTAGCATAACCCAACCCATCGCACCTAAATACCCAATAATTTGCATTGGCTTATTACGAGCAAGTTTCAAGGTGAAATAACCGGTAAATATATAAGCGACTACAGCGAGTAATTTTTCGCCTAACCATAATTTTTCAATCGGGTTAATTGAATATTGAACAGCCATCACGACACCAAAGGCCAACAGTAAAGTATCAACTATGTGCGGCGTTATTTTAATCCATTTAGCTTGTAATCTCGATGTATTTGCTAAGGTCCATATAAAGCGTAATGTAAATAAACTAATACTAAGCACAGCTAAAGTCATGTGAAGATGTTTAAACATAAAAATTTTCCTATTTACTGTAATTATCTATTCATTAGGTAAGTGAAAGACGAGAATAAATGGCCCAAGAGATACGCTCATGCCCATTTAAGTCTGGTTTAGTTTGCGCATTTTTATAACCTAAATCAGTCAATATTGTTCTCACAGAATGCCCTTGTTCAAAGCCATGTTCAAAAAACAACTTACCATCAGTATTTAAAAAGCTTCGTGCTTTATTAGCAATATGCTTTATATCGGCTAAACCTTGTTCAGTGGAAACTAAAGCTGATTTAGGTTCAAAACGCACATCGCCTTGGATTAAATTTATATCGTCGCCATCAATATAAGGAGGATTTGAAACGATAATATCAAACTTGTTATTTTTTGATATCCCCTCAAACCAGTCACTTTGATAAATATGTACGTGCGTTAAGTTAAGGTTTTTTGCATTGTGTTGAGCAAGCGCTACCGCTTCATGATTAAAATCTATCGCATCAATTTTCCACGTTGTCTTCTCACTTGCTAATGCGAGTGCTATTGCGCCTGTACCAGTACCTAAATCTAAACAAGTTATAGATTTGTTATCACTATAAAGATCAAGAACCAGTTCTACTAGCGTTTCAGTATCAGGTCGAGGAATTAGCGTTGCTTTAGACACCGCAAAAGGTAATGACCAAAACTCTTTTACACCGGTTATATAAGCAATCGGTTCACCTTCTGCACGACGAGATAACAGGTTTATAAACTCAAGTAATTGTTCATCACTAAGCTTTTTTTCTGGCCAAGTAAATAAATAGCTACGTGCTTTTTGTAGCACTAAGCTTAATAGAATATCTACATCAAGCTTGGCACTATCAGAGCTTGCAGCCAAAAACTGTTGTCCTTGAACAGTCAAATTGGCGATAGAGCTATCGCCAATCAAATGAACGTGTTTAGGGTTTTTATTCAAATACTATACAACTTAATTTAGACTACTCAATTAATGCTGTTCTGCAAGCTCTGCCAGTAAATCGGCTTGATTTTCTTGCATAATTGGCTCTAATATCAATTGCACGTTACCTTCCATAATCTCATTTAAACGATACAAGGTAAGGTTGATACGGTGATCACTCATACGACCTTGTGGAAAGTTATAAGTACGAATACGCTCAGAACGATCACCACTAGCCACTAAGTTTCGGCGTGATGATTCTTCTTCGCCACGACGTTTTTCATCTTCAGCTTGTTGTAGGCGAGCTTGTAAAACAGACATAGCTTGGGCACGGTTTTTATGCTGTGAGCGTTGATCTTGACACTCAACCACCACGCCACTTGGAATATGAGTAATACGAATAGCCGAATCAGTTTTATTCACATGCTGACCACCCGCCCCAGAAGCACGGAAAGTATCAACTTTCAAATCAGCTTTATTAATTTCAATTGCATCGGCTTCAGGAATTTCAGGCATTACCACTACGGTACAAGCCGATGTGTGTACTCGACCTTGCGACTCAGTTTGTGGTACGCGTTGTACGCGATGGCCACCTGATTCAAATTTCATAAAACCAAACACACCTTCACCGTTAACCTTCATGATTATTTCTTTATAGCCCCCCTGCTCGCTTTCGTTGGAATTCATTATTTCAATTTTCCAACCCTGCTTTTCTGCATAACGGCTATACATTCTAAATAAATCACCAGCAAAAATAGCCGCTTCATCACCGCCAGCGCCTGCACGTATTTCTATAAAACAGTTATTATCATCATTTGGATCACGAGGTAGTAATAGAATTTGCAGTTCATCAGCTAAACCTACAAGCGCCTTTTTAGCGTCTTTGTATTCTTCTTGCGCCATTTCGCGCATGTCAGGGTCTTCGTCTTTGAGCATTGATTCTGCAGTAGCAAAATCATCCTCTGCATTTTTATAGCGATTAAACACAGAAGTGACTTCATCTAAGCGTTTAAATTCTTGAGATAAAGTGCGAAACTTATCTTGATTGCTAATAGTTTCAGGATCAGATAATAAGGCTTGAACTTCTTCAAAGCGCTCAACTAGCACTTCAAGCTTTTGGTAAACGGACGATTTCATTAAAAGATTCTTTGTATTAAATGAGGAAAAAACTAAATTGGCGCTATTCTAGCACAGTAAATTATTAGATGACGTAATGAGAGATAAATATCTTAAATGAATATATAGATTTCGACGAGTGAACATCCATTCAATGCATTGAATGGATGTTTATAATTCCAGCTGAATCATACATATTCAAGTGGAACGGGTAAAAGTATTACTTTGAATGATCAATATTAAAAATATCACGGAGATAAATCAACTTATCTAACTCACCGCCCTGAGCGGCTGATTGCAGTGCGTTAGTTGGCGCATGCATAAATTTATTGGTTAACTTAGTGGCTAACTCCCCCATAACGGCTTCTGTATTTTTACCACTTTTTAATTGCAACAAAGCTTTTTCAAGTAGTTGATCTCGTTCGAGTAAACATTGCTTCCGATAATTAACGACCGTATCTTGGGTATTTAAACCACGCAGCCACGACATAAAGCTGTCTGACTGATTATTCACAATACTTTCTGCTTCAACCGCGGCTTTACGTCGATTATCTAAATTTTGCGCGATAATACTTTGCAAATCATCAACGGTATACAAAAACACATCTTCTAAATCGCCTACTTGCTCTTCAATATCACGAGGAACCGCTAAGTCAACCATAAAAATAGGCTGATGACGACGTTTTCTAAGCGCTTTTTCTACCATACCTTTGCCAATAATAGGCAAGGTAGAACCTGTTGAACTTATGACAATATCAGCGTTGATCATATGATCAGGAATTTGAGCTAAGGTAATAACATCAGCGCCAATCTGTTTAGCCATTTTTTCAGCTCGTTCAATAGTTCGATTGGCAACGGTAATTTTACCCACTTTATTTTCATATAAATGTTTCGCAACGAGCTCAATAGTTTCGCCTGCACCAACAAGTAGTACTTTCACGTTATCAAGGCTAGCAAAAATATGCTTCGCTAAATTAACACTAGCAAAAGCAACCGAAACAGCACTTGCGCCAATGTCTGTTTCCGTACGAACTTGTTTAGCGGTACCAAAAGTACGTTGAAATAATCGATCCATGACTAATGCCAGAGAACCGGCAGCCTTGGCTTGGCTATATGCTTGTTTCATTTGCCCTAAAATTTGTGGCTCGCCTAAAACTAAGGAATCAAGGCCGCAGGCAACACGCATCATGTGATTAACGGCTTGTTGATCTTGATGCCAGTATAAACTAGGTAAAATAATAGAGGCAGGGATATTATGGTAGCTTTCTAACCATTGTACTAAACGTTCTTGCGTGAACTTTATATCACCATCCTGAACAAGGTATAGTTCAGTTCTATTACAAGTAGATAAAATAGCCACTTCACGACACTGCACTGCTGACAACATTTCTTGCAAGGCACTCGACAGTCTATCCGGATTGAAGGATATCTTTTCTCTTACCGCAACAGGGGCAGTTTTGTGGTTAATTCCTACAGCAACGATGGACAATGTAAAAAACCTATTGATAAAAAATAAAAGTCAGCTTCAAATTAAAGTCAACGTTTAGATTATACGTTAACAACCTTACTATTACTTATGATTACACGTTATAATATAATCTATGATAAAAACCCCTAAAAATATTAGGGTTTGTAGGGTTTTGTTCGTTATTTTACAAAATACTACCACCAATTTAAAGCCCTAAAAGAAAACTAGTGTATTGAATTGAGACCTTAGCTATGTTCAAATATATTCACGTTCACACGTTAGTACCTTTTAAATGGCTAAGCATTCATCTTTTTTATTTTTTTTATGCATACTTCTTAGTACTATTTTATCAGGCTGTGCAATAAAAAAAAACAATCACTCACCAACATTCATTGTTCATAAAAGTGCGGAACAAAGAGTTGCACAGCTAGCACAAATTAATCAATGGCATCTTCGCGGAAAAATAGCATTTATAGAGCAACGTAAAGATAAAAAAAGCAAACGAGAAAGTGCAACTATTGCTTGGCAGATAAATGAAAAAAATCAAACTCAAGAGCTTAATTTAACAAGCTACTTAGGGATTAACGTACTTAATTTAATGTCAGAAAACAATCAACACCTGATTAAAGTGCAGGGTAAAGAATACAGGGGTAATAATTTAGCCCAATTAGTGTATTCTATTACTGGGTTAACCTTGCCAACAAACGCATTAAGTTTTTGGTTGAAAGGTCTACCTTATCAATCGACAGATCAAGTAAAACTGTCGTCTAAAACTCATTTACCTATTAACTTAACAAGTCAGTTTGACAATAACCAATGGCAAATAGATTACAGTAAATACAAAGTGTTTGATGATATACAAATGGCTACTCAATTCACCATAAAAAAAGATGATTTATTAATTAAAATAGTCATCAAAAAATGGTTTTTAACGCACTGATTTATTTAAAAAAACACGATGATAAAAACATACCTAAATAAACCGTTTAAATTCCCTGCTCCCGCTAAGCTAAACTTATTTCTTCATGTGGTTGGACAGCGCATTGATGGTTATCATGAATTAGAAACCTTATTTCAATTTCTTGATTATTGTGACACCATCGAAATAACGGTCACAGAAAATTCAGACCTAATATTGTTAACCCCCATTGAGGGTGTGAATAACGAAGATAACTTAATTGTTACCGCCGCTAAATTATTACAAGAAAAAATTTGTCAAACAAAACAGCATAAAACACCACCTTTAGGTGCACAAATAAGTATTGAAAAAATACTACCTATGGGTGGCGGCTTAGGTGGCGGCTCTTCAAATGCGGCAACAATATTAGTTGCCCTTAATACGCTTTGGCAATGTGGGTTTTCAACTAAAAAGCTAGCAGAGATAGGCTTAAGGTTAGGTGCTGACGTCCCCATATTTGTACATGGGTTTGCTGCTTTCGCCCAAGGAATAGGTGAAAAATTAACACCTGCTCAGCCCGAAGAATATTGGTATTTAGTGAGTAAACCTCACTGCAGTATTTCAACAGCCAGTGTATTCACTTCTTTAGATTTACCCAGAGCCACGGAAAGATTAGCTAATAATGACCTTGATAACCCTTATTATCATGACTATTTATTTAAAGATTACCGACTTAATAATGGTAAGTATCATAATGATTGCCAAACCATGGTAATAAAAAATTACGATAAGGTTGCTAACCTGCTAGCTTGGTTGGTAGAATATGCGCCGTCTAGGATGACAGGTACTGGGGCGTGTGTGTTTTCATGTTTTTCCAGTAGACAAGCGGCATATAATGTACAAATTAAACTTCCTAAAGAGATAAATTCATTTATCGCTAAAGGAGTAAATAAGTCATCGCTCTTATCTGTTATTGAAGATTTAGTTAAATAAGAAAAATAAACTACATTTGCTGAAATTAGCCGTTATAGCTACCGTTAATTTTAGCTCTTTACAGCTCAGTGTTTATAAACACAACGATAAACAAGGGGTATATTTTAATGTCAAAAGTTTCTGAGGAACTGACTGTGCCTGACATGAAGATTTTTGCGGGTAATGCCACCCCTGAACTGGCCAAACAAATTGCAAGTCGCTTATACATTACGTTAGGCGAAGCCAAGATTGGCAGTTTTAGTGATGGTGAAATAAGTTTTGAAATACATGAAAATGTTCGCGGTAGCGATGTTTTTATCATTCAATCAACCTGTGCACCAACCAATAACAACTTAATGGAGCTCATTGTGATGATCGACGCATTTCGTCGTGCATCAGCAGGAAGAATTACTGCGGTTATCCCTTATTTTGGTTATGCTCGCCAAGACAGACGTGTACGTAGTGCGCGTGTACCTATTACAGCAAAGGTAGTTGCTGATTTCTTATCAAGTGTTGGGGTTGACCGAGTATTAACGGTTGATTTACACGCAGAACAAATTCAAGGTTTCTTCGACGTTCCTGTTGATAATGCTTTTGGCACGCCTATTTTATTAGAAGATATGAAAAACCGTGAGTTAGATAATCCGGTTGTAGTCTCTCCTGACATTGGTGGTGTTGTACGTGCGCGTGCAGTAGCAAAATTATTAAATGATGCTGATCTAGCCATTATCGACAAACGTCGTCCTAAAGCCAATGTTGCCCAAGTAATGCATATTATTGGTGACGTAGAAGGTCGTGACTGTATTATCGTAGATGATATGATCGATACTGGCGGCACATTAGCAAAAGCGGCAGAAGCATTGAAAAAACATGGTGCAAAACGTGTAATTGCTTATGCTACTCACCCAGTATTATCAGGTAACGCTGCTGAAAACCTGAGAACTTCAGTGATTGATGAGTTGGTAGTGACGGATTCAATTCCATTATCACCAGAAATCCAAAAGCTTAAAATGGTGCGTCAATTAACATTGAGTGGCATGCTTAGTGAAGCAATTCGCCGAGTATGTAACGAAGAATCTATTTCAGCTATGTTTGATAGTTAACAATCTAAGTATCAAATTATTTAAAGCCGATATTATGCAGTTAATATCGGCTTTTTTATTGACTATTTTTTATCACCAATAATTAATAGCTTTAACCCATCTGTAATGTTATTATTCCGCGCCTTTTTATCTAACAGGGCTACTTTTATTAGTAACTTAAAAAGATAAAAAAGGTACCTCCTTGTTTTTGGTCGCAAAAAACAAGATTAAATTTTACATATATAATATAAGAGTATACATCATGACTGATTTATTTACTTTGGATGCAGAACTACGTACAGATTTAGGGAAAGGTGCGAGCCGCCGCCTACGTCACGCGAATAAAGTTCCAGCTATCCTTTACGGTGAAGGCCAAGAGCCAGTATCTTTAACTTTAGAGCACAAAAACGTTTTCCGTGCTCAACAAGAAGAAGCTTTTTACTCACACGTATTAACGTTAAACATTGCTGGCAAGCCAGTTGAATGTTTAATCAAAGACATGCAACGTCATCCGTTTAAGCAATTAGTAATGCATATGGATTTCTTACGTATCGATGCAAAACATGCTTTACATGCTAATGTTCCTGTTCACTTCATCAATGAAGAGAGCCTTACAAAAGCAGGTGCAGTTATTGCTCATCACGTAACTGAAATTGCTATTAGCTGTTTACCAAAAGACTTACCTGAGTTTATCGAAGTTGACTTGGCTGGTTTAGAACTTGGTCAAACGCTACATTTATCAGATGTTAAATTACCAACAAACGTTACTTCTGATGAATTGGCTAAAGGTGAAAGCCATGACCAAGCCGTTGTTTCTGCTAATGCGCCTAAAGCACAAAAAGAAAATGACGATGAAGCCGCAGCTCCTGAACAAGAAGCTCCTGCTGCTGAATAATCAAACTTTATTCAGTTAGCTATTTAACTTAAAGATGAATAGTTAATATGACTATTAAGTTGATTGCGGGGCTAGGAAATCCTGGCCCCGAATATACAAAAACACGTCACAATGCCGGTGTTTGGTTTGTAGAAGAACTAGCACAGCGTAATAATATATCTCTTCGCCCCGAAAAAAAATATTCCGGTCTCTACGGTAAAGGCCTTATAGGTAATGAACTTGTTCATCTATTGATCCCAACAACCTTTATGAACCTTAGTGGTCAAGCAGTAGCGCCTTTAGCTAATTTTTTCCGCATTAATGTTGATAATATTTTAATTGCTCACGATGAATTAGACATGCTACCCGGCGCTATAAAAATAAAGCAAGGTGGTGGTCATGGCGGACACAATGGTTTAAAAGACATTATTGCTCGTATGGCAAATAATAGAGATTTTTATCGCTTACGCATTGGTATTGGCCACCCAGGTCACAGAGAAAAAGTTACTGGCCATGTGTTGGGAAAAGCACCACAAAACGAACAATCATTAATTGAACAAGCTATTGATGAAGCCGCTCGCTGTTTTGATATTTGGCAAATCGATGGTTTGAAAAATGCGCAACAACGCTTACATGCTTTTAAAGGCTTGTAAAGTAATGAACGCCGCAATATAAGTAGCCTGTTGGCTATTATCCAACAAAGCTCATTCACAATATTAAAATTAACAAAGACAGGTAAATATTATGGGATTTAAATGTGGTATCGTTGGTTTACCCAATGTAGGTAAATCAACACTCTTCAATGCACTTACCAAAGCTGGTATTGATGCGGCAAACTTCCCGTTTTGTACTATTGAGCCAAATACTGGCGTAGTACCCGTACCAGATCCTCGCTTAGACAAATTAACTGCCATTGTTAAACCTGAACGCGTATTGGCTACCACAATGGAGTTTGTGGATATTGCAGGTCTTGTTGCCGGTGCATCTAAAGGTGAAGGTTTAGGTAATAAATTTTTAGCTAATATTCGCGAAACTGATGCTATTGGTCATGTTGTTCGTTGTTTTGATAATGACAACATTATTCACGTAGCTAATAAAGTCAGCCCTGTTGATGATATTGAGGTAATCAATACTGAATTAGCTTTATCTGATATGGACACTGCAGAACGTGCTATTTTCCGTTTAGCAAAAAAAGCTAAAGGTGGAGATAAAGACGCTAAATTTGAAATACCGGTATTAGAAAAAATATTAAAGCATGTTGAAGAAGGTCATATGGTACGTTCTTTAGAATTATCTAAAGAAGAAAAAGCAGCGGTCGATTACTTAAACTTTTTAACAATTAAACCAACGATGTATATAGCAAATGTCAATGATGATGGTTTTGAAAACAATCCTTACCTTGATCAAGTACAAGAGATAGCTGATGCCGAAGGTGCTATCGTTGTTGCTGTTTGTGCTGAAATTGAAAGCGAATTGTCTGAAATGGATGATGAAGACCGTATTGAGTTTATGGCAGAGATGGGATTAGAAGAACCTGGCCTGAATCGTGTTATAAATGCTGGTTACTCCTTATTGCACTTACAAACCTATTTTACTGCCGGTGTTAAAGAAGTTCGCGCGTGGACAGTAAAGCAAAATGCTACTGCACCTCAAGCAGCAGGTGTTATTCATACTGATTTTGAGAAAGGTTTCATTCGTGCCGAAATAGTTAGTTATGATGACTTTATTGAATTCAATGGTGAGTCGGGTGCCAAAGAAGCTGGCAAGTGGCGCTTAGAGGGCAAAGACTACCGCGTTAAAGATGGCGATGTAATTCACTTCCGCTTTAATGTATAGGCTTTATATAGCTTTACACTGATAATCTAAGCCATCATCATTAGAACGCACCAAATAAGGTGCGTTTTTTGTTTATAATACTCTCAAATTCATCGTACGCTTCTATCTAGTTATTTTTCAGCCACTCATAATCAGCCCGCTAGCATTTAAAGTTAATACCATAAGCACAACTACTAATGAAAACTTAGTTGAATTAGCATGGGAAAGCATCAAATTGAGCAGACAATAAGCAAACAAAAAAAAAGTGCATTTATTTAGAAGAAAACGGTTGACGAACGGCAAGTAGATTTGCATAATACGCGCCACTTGCTACAGAGCAGGTTGGTAAGGCTACATAGCTCAGTTGGTTAGAGCACATCACTCATAATGATGGGGTCCCAGGTTCGAGTCCCGGTGTAGCCACCATTTTTACTTCGATGTTTCATCTTAGTAAAAAGAGTTCAAATCTCTTTAAAAAATTGAATGTAATGCGGGTTTGGCGGAATTGGTAGACGCGCCGGATTTAGGTTCCGGTATCGCAAGATGTGAGAGTTCAAGTCTCTTGACCCGTACCATTT
>DPHE01000070.1:449-17999 GCA_003521815.1 Colwellia sp. | reverse complement strand
ACATTGCAGGGATATAGCCAAGCGGTAAGGCAGCGGGTTTTGATCCCGTCATTCAGAGGTTCAAATCCTCTTATCCCTGCCATCTTTCTTAGTATTCACCTCGAATAGTAAAAAAGTCCAATGTAATTACACACCCTGTAGGGATATAGCCAAGCGGTAAGGCAGCGGGTTTTGATCCCGTCATTCAGAGGTTCAAATCCTCTTATCCCTGCCATATAATTTGAGTAAATCAGTTTTCTAATCAAAACGGTTTTGCTCCTCAGAAATGTCAGAGATTACAATCCTCTTATCCCTGCCATCTTACTTATTAAGAAAAATCAAAGAATATACATGCGGGTTTGGCGGAATTGGTAGACGCGCTGGATTTAGGTTCCAGTATCGCAAGATGTGAGAGTTCAAGTCTCTTGACCCGCACCACTTCAAATAAAACACCACTCAAACTAACATTGGCGTAATTGCCAGACGCGCTGCTTATGTTAGGAATAATAGGTTCCAGTATCGCAAGATGTGAGAGTTCAAGTCTCTTACCCGTACCATTTAATTTTAAATTACATACCACTCTTAAATACAACTTAAATAATTTATATCTATCCCATAAACGCCAACTTCGCTATTTTAAATACCCTTACCTCGTGTTTCACTTTACTGATCATCCATAATCGAAAATAGCTTATCTTGTTTACTCGAACAAATAATATGCCTTGAATGACTACACTACGGCATCTATTAATAATGTCATGCTGTTTGGCTTATTTTTATCTTATGAATTGTGGTAGGATTTTTTATTAGTGATTAGTATAATACAAGTGGCTTTAGTCGTAGCTCACGACTAATCAGAGGGCGTTTAATCAAAAATACTGGATAATTACTCTGCCATAAAATATAAGTAAAATTCACAGCTTAAAAGAGCCTATTAGCCCAAATCATGACCGCCATCTCAAAATGAGATAAATTAAAGTAATTTCACCCAGCTCACCGTCTATGTGGAAACAATGATCTAAATAGGGACGTTACTTTATTTTCTTATCACTTTGATAAGGTTTGAGGTTATTTTATTGATATAACTTGTTCCGTGAACGTTTTTGGATCTTGCTGAGTCTATCTGCTTACAAAGAGTTCAGTGTTAACTCAGCTTGCTTCATTAGCGTAACAAAAAGATCAATATTTCTTTATTTCCAAAGTGGCTCTCCCCCTTTTTGCTTAACAACCAATAATCGTTCTTGGTGTGCTTCTATTTCATCGGCAGAAGCAGCAATAACTTTTAGCTTTACTCGATCATTACTTAAACGTCTAATAATATTGGTATCTTCACTATTATTACCAACAGATAAATTAAACGTTGACTGTTCACGTGTCATTTCAATATAAACAAAAGCAAGCAGCTGAGCATCAATCAATGCGCCATGATAAGTGCGATCTATTAATTTATCTACTTTATAAAAACGCGCTAAATAATTTAACGTTTTTGGTGAGCCAAATTCGTCTTTTGACGTCTTTAAGGTATCAGTAATAGTACAAATATCTTCAGTCATTGGCACTTTGTTATTAGCGTTATTTGCAAAGTTCAACAAAGAAAATTCATGATCCATAAAGCCAACATCGAATTTAGCATTATGAATAACTAATTCCGCACCACGAATAAAATTAATAAAATCATCAACGACTTCTGGGAATGTAGGTTTGTCGTCTAGAAACGCATTAGTTAACCCATGAATATTGATTACCTCTTGATCCATTTGTAATACTTGACCACGCTGATTCAGTGGTTTGATGTATACATGATAGTTTCTACCCGTTAATTGACGGTTAATCATTTCAACACAACCAATTTCAACAATTCTATGTCCATCTCTGGGGTTAATACCCGTTGTTTCCGTATCAAGAATAATCAATCGTTGTTCTTGTTGGCCGTTATCTTGACTATTATTTATATTCACTATGTGTAACCTTAAATATTTATATTTAAAAAATTTAAACTAGAATTATTTTTCTGGTATTTTCTGGTATTTTCTGCGGGAACTCTGCTAAATTTATTTTAAACCGCTCACTGCTATAACATCAAACAAGACAAGATAAAATCATTTTGACAATTTGAGACAATCATAATTATCAAAATCTTCCACCGAATATTGCTGATACTTTTGGGAAGACAGGTTCACTCAGTTACCTTAGCAGTAGACTTGTATTTAGCATCGCGTTCTAATCGTAAATATTGCTGTCCCGCAGTAATCGCTTTAACAGATTTAGAATTAAATTCACGTGTATATAAGGTATAAACCACCCAAACACTCATTAAAATAAACAAAAAAGGATGAAAGAACCAACAAATGGCAGCTAACGCAAAATAATATGAACGAAGACCATAATTATAAGAATGTGCGGCTTGATCTTGTACTGTCGCCATTTGTTTCGCGTACGCTTTAAGGTTCTCATTCAAATCAAACTTACCTATTGGTGCAGAGCCGACCATAACATTAACAAAACCATACTGGCGCATAGACCAAGTAAATTGAAAAAAAGAGAGAACAAAAATAAAAGCGAGTAAGCTTAATTTAATTTGAATAGAAAAATGACTAACATGATCAGCATAAGGCATTGAAAATATCACACTTTCTAACGTGTCTATTTTTGCAAACAGCGTCAGTATACCCGCTAATATTAATAATGTACTTGAAGCAAAAAAAGCAATATTTCGCTCTAAATTAGAGAGTAATGCTGCATCACCAACCCTCACCTCTCGTGTCATAGTTTCATACATCCAATGAATTCTATGTTGATTTAAACTTCGAGCTAAACAATCGGTAGTTTTAGCTTTTTTGCGAGCAAACCAAGTATATCCTGACCAGGATAGAAAAAAGAGAGATAAAGCAATGATATCAATTATAGATAACGGCATATAAAAACCCCAAGAAAAATATGCATACAATAATAAACGGTTAGCTAAAGTCTGTAACTCAATATCTATGCTAATTTACATTTAAGTGGATTAATCATCAACTGATGATGTCGCTTTATATCAATATTTATATAAGCCATAACCAACGATATTTAAGCCTTGAATTACTAGGCTTATATTTATTCAGTTGTTGGCTTATGTTTATGGTTGACGGTAGAATTGACGCCTAAATATACCCTTAAGATGTTGAAAAAAAACTATTTAAGCCTCCTGACCGTTCCTTAAATCAATTGAACTATCAAGAGTTTTAGTAGAAACCACACAGGTATTAATTGTTACATCAGAGCTTTAATTCCCTGCCCTAAGCCTGCTAAGGTAAGCGGATACATTTTATTATCGACAAGCCCTTTCATAATATTAATAGAATGGTAATAAGACCACTGCGCTTCGTTTTGGGGATTAAGCCAAATAACCTTATCAAAATAATCGGTTAATCTCTTCATCCAAACGTTGCCTGCTTCTTCATTCCAATGTTCCACACTACCACCAGGATAAGTAATCTCATATGGGCCCATTGTTGCGTCGCCCACAAAAATAATTTTATAATCACGGCTATAGGTGTGCAGCACTTGTAATAAATCAATTTTTTCATTGTGCCTACGGTTATTATCTCGCCAAACATTTTCATAAAGGCAGTTATGAAAATAAAAAAACTCTAGGTGCTTAAATTCTCCATGTATTGCCGAAAAAAGCTGTTCGCAGTCCTTAATATGATCATCCATAGAGCCGCCAATATCAAAAAACATTAAGACTTTAATAGCATTATGGCGCTCTGGCTTCATTTTAATATCAAGATAACCCGCATTACGCGCTGTAGCAGCAATGGTCTCATCAAGTGCTAGTTCTTCGCCACTACCAGTACGTGCAAATTGGCGTAACTTTCGCAACGCTACTTTGATATTACGCGTACCTATTTCAACATTGGCATCTAAGTTTTTAAATTGACGTTTATCCCAAACTTTTGTTGCTCTACGATGCCTTGACTCCTCTTGCCCTATACGAACCCCTTCAGGGTTATAGCCATAAGCACCAAAAGGTGATGTCCCACCAGTACCGATCCATTTGTTACCCCCTTGATGGCGTTTCTCCTGCTCTTTTAAACGTTCAGCCAATGTTTCCATTAACTTATCTAACCCACCTAAGGCTTTTATTTTCGCTTTTTCTTCGGCGCTCAGTTGTTTTTCAAAATGCTTTTTAAGCCAATCTTCTGGTATTTCTGATAAATCTAATTCCAGGCTAGCAACGCCTTTAAAGTAATCAGCAAAAGCACGATCAAACTTATCAAAGTGGGCTTCATCTTTAACTAATATAGTTCGACTCACACTATAAAAATCATCAAGATTAGCAAACACAACGCCTTGCTCTAAAGCACGAATTAAATCGAGCAATTCTCGCAGTGTACAAGGTACTTTGTAGTCACGTACCTTACAAAAGAAATCAATTAACATTACTTTGCTCTTTATTTTTTAATATATACCATATTGAAAAATCATGGGTATAAACCTTAACGTTGGCCACGGTGCATAAAAGCAAGCTTTTCAAACAAATGTACATCCTGCTCATTTTTTAATAAGGCGCCATGTAATGGAGGAATCACTTTTGTCTGACGTGTTTCATGCAAAACTTCGGGAGAAATATCTTCAGCAAGTAAGAGTTTTAACCAATCAATTAACTCTGACGTCGACGGCTTTTTCTTTAAACCGGGCATATCACGTAAATTAAAGAATAATGCTAGGGCTTCATCCAATAATTTTTGCTTAATATTAGGAAAGTGAACATCAACAATGGCTTGCATCTCAGCTTTTTCTGGAAAACGAATATAATGAAAAAAGCATCGACGTAAAAAAGCGTCTGGTAATTCTTTTTCATTATTTGACGTAATAATAATGATAGGCCTTTGTTTAGCTACAATTTTTTCTTGTGTCTCGTAAACAAAAAACTCCATTTTATCTAATTCTAAAAGTAAATCATTTGGAAATTCTATATCCGCTTTATCAATTTCATCGATCAATAATACCGGACGATTATCGCTAGTAAACGCATGCCACAATTTACCTTTAATAATATAGTTACCAATATCTTTTACTTTCTCATCACCTAATTGGCTATCTCTTAAACGCGACACGGCATCATATTCATATAAGCCTTGTTGTGCTTTTGTTGTTGATTTTATATGCCAAGGAATAAGTTCAACACCTAAACTAGCGGCTAGTTCTTCTGCTAACATGGTTTTCCCTGTGCCTGGCTCTCCTTTTATTAATAGAGGTCGCTCAAGCGCAATAGCCGCATTTACGGCTAACTTTAACTCATTTGAGGCGATATAATTACTGGTGCCTTGAAAAGCGCTCATATTCAATTCCTACAATTTTATGATGATTATTTTATAAAAAGTACTAGAAAAGCATTTATCTATTCCATAAATGCATATAAGTTATAACAAAATATCACTTCTATTTTTGCTACAAGAGACTAATCTACAAGTATACTTAATTCAGTTCAAAATAGCCCATAGGATTTCACCATGTCTAACATATTTGAAGATAATTCAACCTCCATTGGTAATACACCTTTGGTAAAACTTAATCGTGTAATTGATAGTAAAAATTGTGATGGCACTCCTACTGCAACGGTATATGCCAAAATTGAAGCCAGAAATCCAAGTTTCAGTGTTAAGTGCCGCATTGGCGCTAACATGGTTTGGGATGCGGAAGAAAAAGGTTTGTTATCACCAGGTAAAGAACTCGTTGAACCAACCAGTGGAAATACCGGTATTGCGCTTGCCTTTGTTGCTGCTGCCCGCGGATATGGCATCACGTTAACTATGCCAAGTACCATGAGTTTAGAACGTCGTAAATTACTTTCAGCACTTGGTGCAAAAGTAGAGTTAACTGACGGCGCTAAAGGAATGAATGGTGCAATTGCAAAAGCACAAGAAATTAAAGACTCTGATCCTGATAAATATGTACTTTTAGGGCAATTCGATAACCCTGCAAACCCTGCTATTCATGAGAAAACAACGGGTCCTGAAATTTGGCGTGATACTGATGGAAAAATAGATATTTTTGTTGCCGGTGTTGGTACAGGCGGCACAATTACCGGTACAAGCCGTTACTTAAAATCACAAGGAAAAGCGATAAGTAGTATTGCCGTTGAACCTACCGATTCACCAGTCATTAGTCAAAAATTAGCCGGTGAAGAACTAAAACCTGGCCCGCATAAAATCCAAGGAATTGGCGCTGGTTTTATACCCGGAAACCTTGATTTAACTATCCTTGATGGAGTAGAGAAAGTAACCAATGATGATTCCATGACAATGGCACATCGCTTAATGAAAGAAGAAGGGATACTTGCCGGTATTTCTTCAGGAGCAGCGATAGTTGCTGCTAAACGTCTTGCTGAACTTCCTGAGAATTCAGGTAAAGTAATTGTTGCTATATTAGCTAGCTCTGCAGAACGCTATTTATCTAGCCCTTTGTTTAGTGAAAGCTTTTCGGATAAAGAGCTCGTACAATAATTTACACTGTAAAATTTTTTATTAATAAAAGGTGTCTAGGCACCTTTTTTATTGCCTACGTTTCTATATAAAACCAAGATCACCAAGATATATTTCAAAATACAAATACAAAAAAACGCTGTAATTAATAATGAATTACAGCGTTACAATACAGCTACTTTAGAAAAATATTAATTAATCAATTAATTGATACTGCTCACGTAAAATATCAATAATTTCTGCTTTTGGATTATCACTTAGTACTATTTTTTCACCAGTAATTTTTTCTGCGATATCAAGATACGTTTTAGAAACATTCATCAATACAGCTTCAGGTAAAACATTATCACGTGCTAAGGCTTCACGCTCAGTCATGCGGGATTTATTTAATAGAATGTCCGCATCAGGGAAATGATTTAATAATAACTGACGAAAGCCCTCTTTAGAGTTTTCAACAACGTTACCGACGCGATAATGTTCACCATCCCAAATACGCGATGAGTCAGGCGTACCCACTTCATCCATATAAATTAACTTTTCATTGCCTTCTTTATCTTTAACGTAGCCAAATTCAAATTTTGTATCGACAAAAATTTGATCAATTTTTGCTAGCTCAGTTGAGATAACGTCAAAGCCTTGGGTTAATAATTTTTCATAAAGCGTTATATCATCTAATGATTTAAAGTTAAATGCTTCAAAATTATCTTCAATGTTTTTACGCGTAATATTAACATCGTCAACAGCCGGAACACCTGGAATACCTGTCAATATTCCTTTTGTTGATGGGGTTTGTAATAACTCAGTCAATTTGGAGTCTTTCGTTAAACCTTCACTGATTTCAATACCACAAAACTCACGTTCACCTTTGACATATGAACGCCACATTGAGCCGGTGATGTATTGACGACAAATCGCTTCAATCATTACCGGTTTTGCTTTTTGCACAATCCAAACAAATGGATGTGGAATATCTAAAATATGACTATCCGCAAGACCTTGATCTTTGAACAACTTAAACCAATGGTTAGAAATAGCATTAAGTGCGGCTCCTTTGCCTGGTACACCTTTCATTCCTCCCTCACCTTGCCAGATGCAATCAAAGGCAGAGATACGGTCACTAATAACCATAATCGCTAAAGGAGCGTCTTTAGGGACGTTATAACCTTTTTCTTCAATTAGTCGTTTGCTATCCGCTTCAGTTAACCAATAAACAGAGCGAACTTTACCGCTATGTACAGGTACATCAGTGCGAATTGGAAGATCGTTATTAACAGCTAAAACTTTATTGGCTAGATTCATGGTATTTGACCTAAACTTTTATATTTAATAATTAATGGTAGCGAATAGTATCTTTACAGGTTATCGCTGAGGGTAAAATAGTATTCGGTATAATTAATAACATCATTTTAATATATTATTTTAATACATTATGACAAAGGTATTCAGCTTAATTTCAAGGTTAAAGCACGGAGCTCATGACTATTAGTGAGTACTTTAAGACGCAGAAAGTGATCTAAGAGCAAGTTAGAATGATTAAAAAAAGAAAAGGACGCTCAAAAGGCGTCCTTATCTCAATTTCAACTTTTCAATTCTTATGCTGCTAAAGAAGCCTGTGCTTTTTCAACTAAGAATGTGAATGCTGCTTTGTCATATACTGCGATGTCAGCTAGTATCTTACGATCTATTTCAATAGAAGCCTTTTTAAGACCATTAATGAATTTACTGTAAGATAAACCATTTTGACGAGCTGCCGCATTAATACGAGCGATCCAAAGCTGACGGAATTGACGTTTACGTTGACGACGATCGCGGTAAGCGTATTGACCTGCTTTAGTTACTGCTTGATAAGCAACACGATAAACACGACTACGTGCTCCGTAATAACCTTTAGCTTGCTTTAGAACCTTTTTGTGACGTGCACGAGCTTGTACACCACGTTTTACTCTAGCCATTTTCTATTTCTCCTAATTAACCGTGACGTAATAGTTTTTTAACTGACTTAATGTCAGATGCGGCGATCATGTGCTTAGCACGAAGATGACGCTTAACTTTAGTACGGCGTTTAGTCAAAATATGACGTAAGCCAGCTTGTTTGAACTTGTAGCCATTAGCTGTTTTTTTAAAGCGCTTTGCAGCACCTTTATTGGTCTTCATTTTAGGCATGTGAATAATTCTCAAATTTATACCGTCCCTAATAAAAGAAAAGGTATATGCCAAATATTAAGTAGCGAGGGCGAAACTGACTTTTCACACAATAAAGTGTGAACAATCAATTTACTTGCAAGCCTGTACTACCAGCGTAAAGATAAAATTGGTGAATTAAACCTTTATTCAATAAAGAATAAAAGAGTAATTACTTTTCAAACCAAAGATTATCTATTTTTAGGGGCTAAGACCATCACCATTTGACGTCCTTCTGCTCTACGCGGAAAGAACTCAAGCACAGTTAATTCTTCTAAATCGTTTTTAACACGAGTTAAAAGAGCTAAACCTAGCTCTTGGTGGGCCATTTCACGGCCACGGAAACGTAATGTAACCTTGACCTTGTCGCCGCCTTCTAAAAAGCGTTTCAGGTTACGTAATTTCACCTGATAATCGCCTTCATCTGTACCAGGACGGAATTTAATTTCCTTCACCTGTATTTGTTTCTGGTTTTTACGTTGTTCTTTTTGTTCTTTAGCTTTTTCATAGATAAACTTACCGTAATCCATGACCCGACAAACGGGTGGTTTGGCGGTTGGGCTTATTTCAACAAGATCTACACCGGCTTCATCAGCTTGGTCAAATGCTTCATCTAATGTAACAATGCCACCCGGTTCTCCATCAAACTTAATTAAACGAACTTCGTTATCAGCAATACCTGTGATTAACTCATTTAAACGATGTGCTGGCTCTTTCTGCCCGCCTCGTTGTCCACCTTTAATAGCCATGTTCCTCCAAAGAACTTTGTACCAAGTACATGCCGTTATAATAATTTAGCAAGTACTGGGATTAATAAAATGTTTTTATGCGTGTTTTAAACTCTATTATAAGTAATTTAAGCACTAACTACGAGAGTTAACTTCTTCACTCAACTTTAAAATAAAGTCATCAACAGACATTTTTCCTAAATCTTCACCACTTCGAGTTCTAACCGCAATTTCACCTGCTTCCATTTCTTTGTCACCTACAACTAACAAATAAGGAACTCTCTTTAAAGTGTGCTCGCGGATTTTAAAGCCTATCTTCTCATTTCTCAAGTCTAGTTTTGCTCTAAAGCCATTTTCTTTTAGTTTTTTAACAACTTTTTCACAATATTGGCCTTGTTTGTCCGTAATATTCATAATTGTTGCGTGAATTGGCGATAGCCACGTTGGAAACTTACCTGAGAACTCTTCGATTAAAATACCAATAAAGCGCTCTAAAGATCCTAAAATAGCTCTATGGATCATTACCGGAGTATATCTTTCGTTGTCTTCACCAACATAAGTTGCCCCTAAACGCTCTGGCAAAGCAAAATCAAGTTGCACTGTGCCACATTGCCAACCACGACCTAAGCAATCCATTAACGTAAATTCAATTTTAGGGCCATAAAATGCCCCTTCGCCCGGTAAATATTCAAATTTGATGTTGCTATCGGTTAATGCTTGCGCAAGACCGGCTTCAGCTTTATCCCAAATGTCATCACTACCAATGCGGTTTTCTGGACGAGTGGACAATTTAACAACAATATCTTCAAAACCAAATGATCCATATACGTCGTATACCATTTCGATACACTTAGTCACTTCAGCCTGTACTTGAGACTCCATACAGAAAATATGCGCATCATCTTGAGTAAAACCACGTACACGCATCAAACCATGTAAAGAACCTGAGGGTTCATTACGGTGACAACAGCCAAATTCAGCAATACGTAATGGTAGATCGCGGTACGACTTTAAACCTTGATTAAATATTTGCACATGGCCTGGGCAGTTCATTGGTTTTATAGCGTATTCACGCTTTTCTGAGGTAGTTGTAAACATACCATCAGCATATTTATCCCAATGTCCTGATTTTTCCCAAAGACTTCTGTCCATCATCATTGGCGCTTTAACTTCGTCGTAATCATATTCGTGTAATTTTTCACGAACAAATTTTTCTAACTCAGTATAAATAGTCCAACCATCGTTATGCCAAAACACCATACCTGGCGCTTCTTCTTGCCAATGGAATAAATCTAATGTTTTACCAATTTTACGGTGATCACGCTTTTCAGCTTCAGCTAAACGGACTATATACGCTTTAAGTTGCTTTTTATCAGCCCATGCTGTGCCGTAAATACGTTGCAACATTTTGTTGTCTGAATTACCACGCCAATAAGCGCCTGCTACTTTCATTAATTTAAAATGATGACAATGGCGCATACTGGGAACATGAGGACCACGACACATATCAATGTATTCTTGATGATGATATAAAGCCGGTGTATCTGTTTTCTCAATATTTTCATCAAGAATAGCTAATTTATATGTTTCGCCACGTTCGGTAAATGCATCATAAGCATCTTGCCAAGAACCTGTTTTCTTAACCACTTCATAACCGGTACGTGCTAATTCAGTCATACGCTTTTCAAGCTTAACTAAATCATCTTCGGAAATTGATTCTTCAAGATCAATGTCATAATAAAAGCCATTTTCGATCGTTGGACCAATAGCCATTTTAACATTTGGATATAATTGTTTTATCGCATGCCCTAATAAATGCGCGCATGAATGACGAATGATCTCAAGACCTTCACTATCTTTACTGGTGATAAGTTGCAAAGAAGCGTCTTGCGTAATTAATTCACACGCATCAACAAGATTTCCATCGATACGGCCAGCAATGGTTGCTTTAGCAAGACCAGGGCCAATATCTAAAGCGACATCCATTACAGATACCGATTGTTCAAAAGCGCGTTGTGAACCGTCAGGGAGGGTAATTACAGGCATGAAATTTTCCTTATCAGTGGCGGCACATACTAGGCGTCGCATGAAGTATATTAAAATAAAGCGCGAATTGTAAAAGCCTTGCTGTTTATACACAAGTGTTTTAAGCGACTATTTCACTTTGCCAAGAAAAACAAACCAATAAAACGACTGAATACGTTATTATTTATGGTACTTATGAGAACAATCAGGAAAAGCAACTCTTGATTGAATACACTTTTATCGCCGATAGTGGTGGCGAAATACCAACATGGTTTGCCGAACTAATGGGTAGCTAAGCTTTAGATACCCATTATGCTTTTAACATTGACAATGCCATCGCTTCAGCAATTTTTATACCGTCAATACCTGCCGATAAAATACCACCTGCATAACCGGCGCCTTCACCTGCTGGATACAACCCTTTCGTATTTAAGCTTTGTAATGTGTCTCTATCACGCGTTATTTGAATAGGTGATGACGTACGCGTTTCTACTGCAGTCAACGTCGCGTCACTCATAGAAAAGCCTTTAATTTTTCGCTCAAATGCAGGTAAAGCTTCTCGAATAGCTGCAACAGCATAATCAGGTAAAGCATCACTTAAATCACAATACGTTACACCCGGTTTATACGATGGTGTAACACTGCCATGCTCACCACTTTTACGTCCGGCTAAAAAATCACCAACGAGCTGAACTGGCGCGTCATAATTTTCGCCACCGAGCACAAAAGCTTTCCGTTCTAATTTTCTCTGTAGATCAATACCCGCTAATACGTGTTCACGATCACTAGCAAATTCACCAGTTTTTTCTCTATTACTAAAGTCTGACGGTTCTATACCAACCACAATAGCACTATTCGCGTTACGTTCATGGCGCGAATATTGACTCATACCATTAGTCACTAAATGTCCAGCTTCCGAGGCAGCTGCTACAACAGTACCACCAGGGCACATACAAAAACTATAAACACTGCGTCCATTACTCGCATGATGAACTAATTTATAATCTGCTGCGCCTAAAATTTCATTGCCCGCATTTTTCCCAAAACGGTCCTCATCAATAACCGACTGCTCATGTTCTATACGAAAGCCCACAGAAAATGGCTTAGCTTTTATATAAACACCTTGTTCATGAAGCATTTTAAAGGTATCACGAGCGCTATGACCTATCGCCAAGGCAATATGACTTGTTTTAATATGTTCACCACTGGCAAGTGTTAAACCAGTCACTTGTTTAGCACTAAAATTGGCTAAGTCACCTTCATCAAATGAGACTGTGTTATCATTTTCAAAATGTATCTGTTCAACCCTTTGTCCAAAACGAACTTCACCACCCAACTCAAAAATTTTAGCTCGCATTTTTTCAACCATGGTCACTAATTTAAAGGTACCAATATGAGGCTTGCTAACATATAAAATCTCTTCTGGGGCGCCAGCCTCAACAAATTCATGCAAAACTTTACGACTATAATGCATAGGATCTTTTACTTGGCTCCAAAGCTTACCATCTGAAAACGTTCCTGCTCCGCCTTCACCAAACTGCACATTAGATTCAGTATTTAAAATTTTCTTACGCCAAAAGCCAAAAGTATCTTTAGTGCGTTGTCGTACTTCTTGACCTCGTTCTAAAATAATTGGTTTAAAACCCATTTGTGCTAAGAGTAAGCCGACAAACAAACCACAAGGCCCCATACCAATAACAACAGGACGATTTTTCAAATCACTTTGCGCTTGTCCAACAAATTTATAACGCATATCAGGTGTTATTTTAACTTGTGTATCTTCTTTATATTGCTCTAATAAGACCTTATCTATCGTTGTTTCAACATCAAGAGTATAAATAAGAAAGATAGACGTTTTTTTCCTCGCATCATAACCCCGTTTAAATACAGTAAAATTAACTAGCTGATCTTTCTTTATAGCCAGTTTAGTTAAAATAGCCTGCTCAAGTTCGTTTTCTTCATGATCTAAGGCTAGTTTTATATTGGTTAAACGTATCATTATGTGGATTCCAACATGGACGGGTAGTATTTTTCGGTATTTTACCTGTACAAAGCATCATAAGAAACAAGAGATTGAATTTACCGCTAACAAAGGTATGATGCGCATATTTATTGACACTTTGTTCAGGATAAATCTGATGGCCTTTGTTGTGACTGACAACTGCATTTTATGCAAATACACCGACTGTGTGGCAGTATGCCCTGTCGATGCCTTTTATGAAGGGCCAAATTTTCTCGTTATCAATCCTGATGAGTGTATAGACTGCGATCTATGTACGCCAGAGTGTCCGGTAGACGCTATTTTTCAAGAAGATGAAGTACCTGAATCCCAAAAAGAATTCATTCAATTAAATGCAGAACTTGCACAAATATGGCCAAGAATCACTGACGTTAAAGCGCCTGCTGAAGAGGCAAAGAAGTGGGATGGTATCCCTAATAAATTAAAATATCTTATCATTGACGAATAATATTAGACCCAAGCTATCTTAACATACGAGTTCAGAACACTTGAGAAAAGGGATGACGAACAAATTTTTAATGTCACTTAACTATAAATGTCACTTAACTATAAATTTCACCTAGCTATAATATAATTTATAGCTCACAGTTAAGTCTTGCTTGAAAAGTACTTATTCAATAACATGACGACTCTTATATTCCCTTTAATTCTTTAAGTCCTAATGAATTTTGCCTCTTTCTCTCTCCATACAAAAATTTTACTTAAACTCACCTACCCTATTTTAATTGCCCAATTAATTCAAAATTTAATGGGTTTTATTGATATTGTCATGGCGGGTCGTGTTAGTGCTACAGATATGGCGGCCGTTGCCATAGCAAATAGCATTTGGTTACCCTTAATATTAACTATTTATGGTTTGGTTATGGCACTTGCCGTGATTGTTTCTCAACTTGCGGGCGAAAAAAACTATTTAGCCATTAGTGAACAAACCTATCAAACCGCTTGGATTGCCTTAACACTAGGCCTATCACTCATTGGATTGTATTACCTGCTTGCGCCAATTATTGCTCCAGCCATTGAATTAGAAGGTAAATTAAAGCCCTTATTATTTGATTATTTACGATACATTGTTTGGGGTGCGCCCGGTTATTGTCTCTACCTTGTACTGAGAAACTACTCCGAAGGTTTTTCATATACTAAACCAACGATGATAATAAGTATTATTGGTTTAGTTATTAATATCCCGGCTAATTATATTTTTATCTATGGTGAATTTGGTGTACCTGCATTAGGTGGTGCTGGTTGTGGAATAGCAACAGCAATAGTTTACTGGGCTATGTTTATCAGTATGGTTATTTATGCCTATCGATCAAAAATATTAAAAAAAGCATCCCTTTTTGAACAATTCTACTGGCCTAATTTAGCTAAAATAAAAACCATCCTATTATTAGGCACTCCAATCGCCCTATCGTTATTATTTGAAGTGAGCTTATTTGCGGTTGTTGCAATAATTTTAGTACCTTTTGGAGCCCAAATAGTAGCAAGCCATCAAATCGCACTTAACTTTAGTGGCTTGATATTTATGGTGCCATTAAGTTTAGCCATGGCAACTACAATAAAAGTGGGTCACGCTATTGGTAATAATGATCACCAAAAAGCAAAAGACTACACTATTCATGCTATTACATTAGGATTATTACTTGCTGTTTTTACCGCCATAATCACCGTACTTTTTAGAGTGCCTATTGTCAGTATCTACACCTCTGAACTCCCGGTTATAGAAGTGGCTGCCAATATTATGTTATTAGCAACCTTATATCAGTTTTCAGATACCGTTCAAGTTGTATCAGCCGGCGCACTTAGAGGATATAAAGATACAAAATTTATTTTATATATCACTTTTATCTCTTATTGGTTAGTTGGATTAACCGTTGGCCTAGTGTTAGGTATCACCGACTGGGTTGTGCCCAAAATGGGGCCTTATGGTTTTTGGATTGGTTTTATTACTGGCTTAACAACCGCAGCCGTTTTACTTGCTTGGCGTTTAAACATAATTCAAAAACGTTCGGCTAATACTTGTGTAAAAGCGACCTAACATTACCATAGAAGTAGTTTTATTAGCTCCCTTGCTTTAAAAACAAGCAATAAAACCAAGTTTGTGCACAATTTCAAGTAATTTACATAAAAGCACTTGCAAGCAACAAAATTGGCGGCTAACATAGCGCCTCGTTGAGTTACTCAACATCTATTAAATTTTATACCTCCGTAGCTCAGCTAGTTAGAGTAAGCCTTAAATCTGGTTATCGGAATTATAGAAGTACAAGAATTAGCATAAACTTGTACATAATAAACTTATAGATTATTTGCTCGCTTAGCTCAGTTGGTTAGAGTACTTGCATGACATGCAAGGTGTCGCAGGTTCGAGTCCCGCAGCGAGCACCACATTCCTTTATAGCCCTTGATAACAAGGGATGTAGCGAATTAGCTCCCTCATGTATGTTCAAACGTTGACCACTTAGGTTGACCACCATGAATAATCTAGTTCTAAATCAAAATAGTATTTATACCTATCGTAAGTCAGTTAATGGCTTATCGATTAGGGTATCACTTCAAACTAAAAACAAATTCGAAGCTTTACGAGTAACAGATAATGTTACCTCTCTTATAGATTTAGCTGCTTCTAATGATCCTCACATTGTCCGCTCCATCATTTATGCTTCTATAAATAAATATATGCCTACCTTCAGGCAAGAACGTCTTGAGAAAGTCCAAAGTCTGCTGGGTATCAACCTTACAGATAAAGGAGAACTACTATCAGTTATCATAGAACGTTTCATTAATGAAAAAATCAGGTTGAATGCTTGGGCTGAGAAAACCCTACTCGTCTATAAAGTTATATATCAGGACTTGATAGATTTAATAGGAGATAAAGAAATTCAGTCTATAAGTAATCAAGATGCCCAGATGGTTAAGAAAGCTCTACAAAGACTACCGTCTAACAAAAACAAACGAGCACAATATAGAGATAAAACGCTGACTCAAGTTCTAAAAATGACAGTTTTAGATGAACACTTAATGTCTGTTCGTACCATTAATACAAGGTTAGGCTGTTATTTAGAAATGTTTAAGTGGTGTAGTATGAATGGATACGCTAAAACTAATGTATTTGAAGGTCTACTTCTAAAAGATAATCGAAATACACGAAACCTACGACTCCCCTTTTCACCCTCCGACCTTAAAGTTATGTTTAGAGCTTTGGCAAATAGTCATATAACCAAGGGCTGGCAATATTGGCTGCCTATTCTTGCGTTATATACTGGTGCAAGGCTAAATGAATTATGTCAGTTACAATATCAAGACATACTAAAAGTTAATGGTATTTGGTGTATATCAATTACAGATGAAGGGAAAGACCAGTATTTAAAGTCTTACGCTAGTAAAAGATTAATACCACTACATAATAATATAATAGAACTTGGCTTCCTTGGTATCACAAAGAACTGTAACGTAAAAACCCATCGTATATTTCCTGAGTTAACCTTACGGAATAACAGGTACTCTCACACCCCTTCTAAATGGTTTGGTAACTTAAAGAAGAAGCACTTAGAAAATAGTGAGAAGAAATCATTCCATTCATTTAGGCATACGTTTGTTGATTACTTATTCAACAAACTAAAGCTACAAGGAAATCCCCTTGTTAAAGTGCTATTAGGGCATACTGACAAAGAAATCACATCTGGAATTTATGGTTCTTCATTTGAGATAGAGGATTTAAACGATGTTATTCAACGTATTAACTTTAGCGAATATGGACTTATATTAACCAAATAGCATTGGTTTGAACATACATGAGGGAGCTAATTCGCTACATCCCTTGTTATCAAGGGCTGTAAAGGAATGTGGTGCTCGCTGCGGGATAAGGCACAAGTACCTAAATCCACCTGTAACCTGCATGTTTACGTTGGTTAAAGAGAACAAATACCTTACCCTGGTCAATGCTACTGGTCAATGTTTAGTTAAACCCCTTAATAGCCCTTTATACTTCCAAGTATCAATAATAATTATACGGAGTGTATTGGGCTAGTTAAAGACAGAGCTTAATAGCCCCTCAGTGATCCATACAAGGCACAAATCACACCTGTATAGCCTTATTCTATTACTAGTAGTTAGTAGGTAAATAAGTGCTCCTAAGTGCTCCTAACTTTAC
>DPHE01000070.1:0-238 GCA_003521815.1 Colwellia sp. | reverse complement strand
CTACACCAGCCATACTATTTCACAGCCCTTAACAGCCCTTTATAGCCCTTGTTATAACAGTCTTTATATCTTGCATTTAACCAGGCTTAACAGCCTCCACAGAGCCCCTGACGAGCTCTATAGTTAACTTAGTTAATACGTGGTTGGCATTACGGTTTAGGGGGTGGGAGGGGCTGTTAAGGTGCTTGTTATGTGATGTAGCTGTATAGATATTCTAAAGGGTGATTTAGGAAAAAAA
>DPHE01000022.1 GCA_003521815.1 Colwellia sp. | reverse complement strand
GTATTATTATTAATATTTTACTCGCTCGAAGATAAAATGAACTAAAAGGATATTTAATAGACTAAGTCTAAAGAGCTTGCGTTAAAAGCACATCTATATAGATATATAGAGTATTCATGACATACTATTAAATTAACAATATTGAGATAATTACAAATGAAGTATCTATGTGTTCTATTAACTGTTGTTTTAAGTCTATCTTTTTCTTTGCACAGTAAATCTTACAGTTCTATCGAAGATCGACAAGAAAAAGTTATTTCCAATTTGTTAGACCAGTTGGTACCACATCAAACTAGCACTAGTTTAGCCATTGAGCAAAGTGTAAACGCATTACTGAAAAGCTATCCTGAACACATTGATATTGTACTAAAAGTCGCCCTTGCAAAGTATCCTCAAGATTATAAACAGATTATGTGCGGTGCCTTACGAGCAGAGCCTGCTTTAGCTAGTGATGTTATTACAATATTACTACAGTCAAATATTGCAGCCAGTGCAGACATTGTCAGTATAGCTGTCAACGAAGAACCGGCCTATGCTACGGAGATAGTTAATACAGCAATACTACATTACCCTGATCAATTAGAAAACATTGTTAGAGTTGCTATATTAATAGAGCCTATAATAGCTAACAACATGGTTAATAATACGATGCGAAGTTATCCTGACAAAATACTGGAGATATTGATGGTCGCGGTGGAAGCTTTACCAGGTCAAGTTGCTAATATTGTAAGAGACACCTTAAGATTATCACCTGATAGCAGTGACGTAATCAGTACAGCTGTTAGTTATTCAAATAATGTGAATGCGCGAGAAATTGTCACTATAGCGATACAATCAGGTATGTCTAAAGAATCAGCAACTGCTGCAGCCATTGCTGGTGGAGCGAAACTCATTGATATAGTGAGAATAACCCAGTAAAAAATTTTTCTACAGCATTTAAGCGTTGCTTATTTCCGACGATTTCAGGATTACCTTCTTCTGCGATTACTCGTAGTTCTTCCATCTTTACTATTTAGCAGGGCATTTTTTCTAGCTTTTCGCTTATTTCCTGATTTATTAGGCTTAACAGCTTTCGTTAAATCCGGTTCATAACCAGGTAACCATTGTTGTAATAGGCGAGTATCAATTACTTTTTCAATCGCTTTCAATAACCATTCTTCATCTGGTGATAATAGCGATATTGCCAAACCATTATTCCCTGCTCGACCTGTACGACCAATACGATGCACATAATCTTCTGCAACATAAGGTAGCTCGTAATTAACCACGTATCCCAAGTCTATAATGTCAATACCTCGCGCTGCGACATCGGTAGCAACCAAAGCTCTTACTTTCCCTGTTTTAAAATCCAATAATGCTTTATCGCGTGAACCTTGTGATTTATCACCATGTAAGGACTGTGTTTTGATGCCGTCTTTACACATTTCTTTGGCAAGCGCATCTGCCATTACTTTAGTGCGAGTAAATATAAGTACCTGTTGCCAATTTTTTGAACCTATTAGATAAGACAGTAATTCACGTTTACGATCTGAATCTACGGTATAAACAATCTGCTCTACATTTGCTGCTGTTTCATTTTTTTCATCAACCGTAATGATTTTTGCATCATTGAGTAGAGAATCACAAAATTTATAAATTGCATCGTCAAAGGTTGCAGAGAACAATAATGTTTGACGTTTTACTGGAAGATATTTAAATATTTCATCTAATTCAGCCTTAAAACCAAGGTCAATCATTCGATCTGCTTCATCTAGCGTTAAAATAGTTAAATTTTCTAGATTAAGATAATCGTTAGATAATAAATCAAGCAATCGACCTGGTGTAGCGATAAGAATATCTACTCCTTGCTTAATAGCCTTAATTTGTGGATTGATGCTAACACCCCCAAAGGCTGCTGCAACTTTTAACTCAGTGTGTTTTCCATACGTTACAAAGCTCGAATAAATTTGTTGTACCAGTTCTCTTGTTGGTGCAAGTACCAAGGCAGATACAAATTCTATATTGACATCTTTTTCAATTAGTTTGTTGAGAATGGGTAAAGCAAAAGCCGCTGTTTTTCCTGTACCTGTTTTTGCTCTTCCCATCACATCATGATTGGCTAATATGAGAGGTATAGCTTGTTCTTGTATCGGGGTCGCTTGATTATATTCAAGCTCTTTAAGCACTTTATGTAATTTTCTGCTTAAGGTCATATCGATAAATTTCATACACACTGATAGTTACTGGGACAATTGATTTAGTTTATCAGTTTTTGAGGTGAAGGTATTGGTAAGTTAAACTCAACAAGCAATTATCGGTGATTTAGCTTTTACTGAGCCAACATGCTTTTTATCGTCATTTTTCAATTTCTTCACCGTGTTCCTGTGTCCCCATTAATTTTAAGTTTTATTATCAGGTACAAGTCGAGCTAGACAGTTAAGTCCATTACTTCATTTTGATCTATTTAACAATTTTCGTGGCTGTTACCTCATAGTTATCAGGGTTAAGTAGTAAATCCATTAAATGTGCCCAATCATCCACAACTAACATTCGAATAGTTCCTCAAAGTTTTCCCATAAATGAGGTTTTGAGCAAAAAGATACGCGGCAAGCTTGGTATACTCCATCGGTTAATTCAAATATTTGATGGAAGTAAAAAGCAAGTAACGTGAGCAGATACATGTATAGCTTAGATTTTATTACCATGACCGTATTTATGCTCTATATGGTAGCCTTGATTTTTAAGGGTGTTGAAACATTCATTTTCTATCTTCCACCGACAACGTCTTTCCTTTGTCATGGCGATGACATTATCTTGTGTTATTTTGATGTATGTTACCCAACTGTGGGTTTTAGTGACTTTTACTTGCGTATTTTTGAATTGGTATTGAAACCAATTGACGTTAATCGTTTTTTCGTTGCCGTTAAGTGGCACGTCATTTTTCCAAGTGTAAATATGAATGTTGCCATTATCATCAACAACTTCGGTACTAGGGTGTGAATTAAAAGCATTTAACCATCCCATTAAATACTTATGATTGCCAGGTTTCGCAACAAATATAAGTGCATATCCCCTTTGACCGTCTCCTCAATCATTGGCTGGCTCGACATCAAGCCATCACCGCAAATCATAAACTTCTGCCTTGGATGCGCTGCCCGTAAGTTAGAAATGAAACGTTTTCTCGCATTGAGCTCACAACCTTGTTTCTTGGTGCCATCTTTATTTTTAATGGCTTCGGGCATAACGGGAATTACCTGTTTTTTTCAGGATGCATGATGCCACCTTGCAAAACACTATGACTATAGGTTAGCTCACCTGTCTTATGCTCTTTGGTTAAGCAGCAATACAATTAACCGATGTGGAGCTGGATACCGTGCTCCATCAATAGTACACATCAACACGTTAAGTAAAATAACATAGTTTTCCTTCTCAGTTTTTCATAAAAGTCTTTAAATATAGGGGCTAATGCTTCGATTGGGATCTCATCTAACACGTCACAGAGTTGATTATTACTTGGAATATTGTGAACATATAAAAGTATTTCTAAGGTTATTGCGTTGTTGATTCTGCTCAAGGCGTTTTTGAAAATGCAGCAAAGAGGGATCTTGAAAAAACATACAGGCAAAAGCACTCATCAAAATATCGTGCTGACTGTAGTCACATTTATATTGTTGGCGACTATCTGCAATGACAGAAAAATGCTCTGCCATTGATTTTCGTAGCGCGTTAAAGTTTAAGTGTTTTTATATTTTTAGTTGTGAAACCAAGTCACTCTCAAAAAATTTGTATTGCCGATACTTTGATCTGATCATTGGTAATGATAAACAGCTAAAAAAAAATTTTTTTTAGAAAAGGGAAGCATAGCGCGAAAAGTATTTTTTAACCTCTTCGGCAGCCCTTATATAGTTCAAATGCTAACTTCACCTAAAACTGCTGACACTGCTGAAACTCGACAATTGTTAAATATTAATTTTTAACGCATATATCAGAGATTAGGATCGTCTGGCAGACATTAATCAGACCCTTAGGCAACTTTTTTAATTTTATATAAATGCAACCATGTCCACCAATGAGCCTTTTTCTACTTCTGATTGTGCTTTATAATGCTTAAGCAAACCTTCAGGTTAAAGTGTGTCTTTATCAATATTCGTTCCTAATACGAAGCAATATTTTTGTCCTACAATCTGTTTTATCGCGGTGTCGTTTTCTTCAATTTCTGCGGTGATTTGCCATTCAATACTTTTTACTGGTGCACTTCTTTAGGTCACCCTTTACCTTCATAAACTTTATGCTCAATAATTGCTTAGTCGCTATTTGACGATGCTTCATCTTTTTCGCCAATTTATCTAGTACCCGTTGTGCATCAGTTTGACAAGCGAAACCTTGGGCTTAACGGATACCCTAAGAAAATTCGATAAATATGAGCTGTTGATATTGGATAATATCGGTTACGTGAAAAAGACTGATAGTGAAAGTCAGGTGTTGTTTGAACTGATTGCACATCGTTATGAACGTGGCAGTTTATTGATCACATCGAATCAAGCATTCAGTGAATGGGATAGTATATTCGGAGACGAGATGATGAAAGTTGCCGCTATAGACAGACTCATAGCTCACCGCTTGATGCCCAAGCACATCGAAGACGTCAAACAACCAATGTAATTGTTGCTCGGTTAATTAAGTGATTGATTGCTGAGTTTGGTTGGCCACTTGAACCTGTCTTTTTCAAGGCGTTTTTACCATAAAGCAAACCCCGTTCTATCCCAATACAATAATTTCGCCCTTTATTACAAAAAAGAATCACGCTGCCCGTTAAGGGGGACAACTGCATTTGTTGCTCAACAATCAGCGGCAAAATCACGATAAAGAAAAACACCAGGGGTATTGATAAACATCTTCTCGAGGCTAAACCACTGAGCAGTTAAACAAGAAACTGAGCTGATATATCACCAGGTGATGATAATTCAGCCCGAGATGTTTTGATATTTATCAACGACTGTTGCTCATGGATAAGCTCCGTTTGCTTATTAATAATCGTTGCTTGAACAAAGTTAGCCTGCGTCGTCGTTTATTTGAACAGGGCTTTCGACAAGTATTATCCAATCATTAGGTGTTCGACGTGCCATGAGTTTCTCCTTTATTAATATAGAGCAACTCTAGAATTAAACATTAATAATTAAAATGTGGGGTTGGCCGGACGTTCACTATCAAATTAAGGAGGATTAAGTGTCTAAATTAAATAGAAATTTTTGAAATTGGTTTGATCAATGCCTGGTCTGGTAGTGAATCAAGGTATATTGTGATAGATTTTTACAGACAAAAAAATACCAGCAAATAGCTGGTATTTAGTAAACCCTAAGGGAATAAGTGGTGGAGGGAGGTGGATTCGAACCACCGAAGGCTGAGCCGTCAGATTTACAGTCTGATCCCTTTGGCCACTCGGGAACCCCTCCACGGGGTAATCAATTTATTAAATTGATTTAAAATGGAACCTAGCAATGTCCTACTCTCACAT
>DPHE01000047.1:11375-13522 GCA_003521815.1 Colwellia sp. | reverse complement strand
ATTGTTAACCGCAAGTGTTCAAGCTGATACTTTACTCGGGCTTTATATTGGTGGGCACATGTGGGCTAACCAAGCAGACGGCTCTTTTGGTGAAGGCGTTGATAATCAAGCAACATTTGACTTCGATGATGAAAAACAAGGCAGCTTTTTTGTTGCGCTTGAGCATCCAATTCCATTAATTCCTAATATTAAAATAGCGTCAACAACTTTAGATACTGTTGGTAAAGGAGCGATATCAGGTAGCTTTACTTTTGATGGAGAAACTTACAGTGACGAGACAACACTCGATACTACTTTTGATGTAAGTTATGTTGATTATACTTTTTATTATGAATTATTTGATAATGACTTATTAACATTTGATCTTGGTTTAACTGCACGTGATTTAGACAGTCAAATTAATGTTGTTGGTGATATTGCGGGTACAGAAACAAGTACTGACCTTTCAGCATCAGGTATTATCCCTCTACTTTATGTTAATACCATTATTGGTTTACCTTTCACTGGCTTTAATGTTTTTGCTGAAGCAAATTTTTTATCCTTGGATGACAGTACTGTATATGACTATCAAATAGGTGTTAGTTATGAATTACTTGATAATTTAGCGGTCGACTTAGATTTAACCCTAGGATACCGTGCGGTAAAATTGGAATTAGATGATATAGATGATTTATATTCAGATTTAACTTTTAATGGCGTATTTGCTGGTGCAATAGTACATTTTTAAATAAATAGCTAAAACGTTTAAAAAATCTCTAATAGGTTAAATACCGTCAGGGATTTTTTATTTATATAACTAGTTTACATTTGAATAGCTCTTTCATGGCGCTGATATAAAATATCAATGCGTTCAACATAGATTTTGGTTTATGTAAAAAAGGGATGCTTCAATACCTTCTACGACACCTTCTTTCAGTATTATAAGCAGCAGCAGCTAATCGACACTCTTCCTATATAACCTTTTGATATAAAAAATCGCTATCTATTCCTTTTCGTTTTTCATATTCTTGTTTATCATTTACCTATAAATCGTTATAGGTAAATATTCTCATGCCACAAAAGCAGCTATCTTTACAGCAAAACTTAACCCCCGCTTCAAGCGCACTTGATGCGAATCAGCTTGCGTTGCTTCATCAAGCCACCTCAAGCTACTCATCATTACAACTTGCATGGGCAAGTGGGTACCTTGCTGCTAAAAGTGAATCTGGACAAAATGTTCAGTTATCGCCAGCAGCGGCACCTGTAGCAGCTAAAACATTAACTATATTATATGCATCACAAACGGGTAATGCCAAGGGTGTTGCTAAGCAAGTTGAGAAAAGTGCTAGTGCTGCTGGAATAAGTGTTAAGTTAAAAAACATTAGTGATTACAAAGCTAAATCGTTAAAAAGCGAAACGCATGTATTAATTATTGCCAGTACAAATGGTGAAGGCGAGGCACCAGATGACGCGATTGAATTTCATGAATTTTTACTGGGTAAAAAAGCGCCTAACTTACCCAACTTAAGTTATAGCGTACTTGCGCTAGGCGACAGTAGCTATGAATTTTTCTGTCAAACAGGTAAAGACTTTGATGAACGTTTACAGGCGTTAGGAGCTAAAAAAATTGCTCCTCGTGTTGATTGTGATGTTGATTACGACAGCGACAGTGAAAGCTGGACGTTAAGTATTGTTGAAAGCTTAAAAGATGAGCTGACACAAAAAGAAGCGGGTATTGCTTCTGTTACTTCATTAGGCAATGTTGAATTAGTAACAGCCGGTGCAGAAAGTGTTTACAGTAAGCAAAACCCACTGAATGCTGAATTCATTGTAAGCCAAAAAATTACTGGCCGTGATTCTGCTAAAGACGTACGACATATTGAAATTGACTTAGGTGAATCAGGCTTAACCTACCAAGTCGGCGATGCTTTAGGGGTTTACTTTGAAAATGATAGTGCGTTAGTTAGCGAGTTGTTAACCGCGCTAAACTTTACCGGTGATGAGCAAGTTAATTTAAAGCTTAATGGTGAGCAACAAAGCTTAACGATAAAAGATGCCTTAAGCCGTGACTTAGAGATCACTCAAACAGCGCCGGCTTTTATTGAATTTTGGGCAAATCAAAGTGGTGATGAAAAATTATTAGCCATTGCTACAGATAAAAATAGCGC
>DPHE01000047.1:9787-11118 GCA_003521815.1 Colwellia sp. | reverse complement strand
CGGCTCAAACTTTTGTTGATGCGTTACGTAAAATTACGCCGCGCTTATATTCGATTGCATCTGCTCAAGCCGAAGTAGAAGAAGAAGTACATTTAACGGTTGGTTTAGTTAGTTATGAATATGACAATAAAACACGTTTTGGCGGTGCTTCACATTATCTAGCGCAAGGTCTTGATGAAAGTCAGCCAGTGCGTGTTTTTGTTGAACACAATGATAATTTTCGCTTACCTAGCGACAGTAACACGCCCGTTATTATGATTGGTCCAGGTACGGGTGTTGCGCCATTTAGAGCCTTTATGCAACAGCGTGAAGCCGATGAAGCGAGTGGTGATAACTGGATGTTTTTTGGTGACCAAACTTTCACCCAAGACTTCTTGTACCAAGTTGAATGGCAGAATTACCTTAAATCGGGTTTGTTAACGCGTATGGATGTGGCTTTTTCTCGCGACCAAGCAGAAAAAGTTTATGTACAAGATCGATTAAAAGAAAACGCTAGTGAGGTTTTTTCTTGGCTTGAGCGTGGCGCACATATATATATTTGTGGCGATGCTAACCGTATGGCAAAAGATGTTCATCAAACCTTGGTTGACATCATTGCAGAGCACGGAAAATTAAGTACAGCGCAAGCAGAAGACTATTTAAAATCACTTAGATCTAATAAGCGTTACCAGAAGGATGTTTACTAATGAGCAACAATTTTATTAAAGTTGAAAACCCTGTATTGATTGTTGAAGGTAAGCAAGCCGACAACGAGCGCTTAAAAGCGGAAAGCGATCACCTACGCGGTACGATTGTCGAAGATCTTCAAGATCGAATGACGGGTGGTTTTACGAGTGATAACTTCCAGTTAATTCGTACCCATGGTATGTACCAACAAGACGACCGCGATATACGCGCTGAGCGTCAAAAGCAAAAACTAGAGCCTTTGCATAATGTTATGTTAAGAGCTCGTTTACCTGGTGGCGTTATTACACCTACGCAGTGGTTAGGCATTGACAAATTTGCGGATGACTACACCTCGTATGGCAGCATTCGTTTAACAACCCGTCAAACCTTTCAGTTTCATGGCGTATTGAAGCCAGATATTAAGTTAATGCATCAAACGTTGGATAGTATAGGACTTGATTCTATTGCTACAGCGGGTGATGTAAACCGTAATGTGTTATGTACGTCAAACCCAGTTGAATCAGAGCTTCATCAAGAAGCGTATCAATGGGCGGTAAAAATTAGCGAACATTTATTACCTAAAACACGTGCTTACGCAGAAATTTGGTTAGACGAAGAGAGAGTCGAAACTACGGAAGATGAAGTGGTTGAGCCTATATTAGGTA
>DPHE01000047.1:8413-9567 GCA_003521815.1 Colwellia sp. | reverse complement strand
GATTTACATGCGAATGATTTAAACTTTGTTGCGATTAGCGATAATGGCAAGTTAATTGGCTTTAATGTGCTTGTTGGTGGTGGCTTAGCTATGACACACGGTGATAAGGCAACTTATCCTCGTTGTGCAGATGACTTTGGCTTTATCGCGCTTGAGCATACTTTAGCGGTGGCTGAAGCGGTAGTGACTACGCAACGTGACTGGGGCAACCGAGTTAACCGTAAAAATGCCAAAACTAAATATACCTTAGACCGAGTGGGTGTTGATACTTTTAAAGCGGAAGTTGAGCATAGAGCGGGCATCGAATTTGGTGATTCTCGTTCATATAAATTTACTCATCGTGGTGACAGCTTTGGTTGGGTTTCGGGTATTGATGGTAAGCATCATTTAACGTTATTTATTGAAAACGGGCGCATATTAGACTACCCAGGTAAATCATTAAAAACCGGTATGGCTAAAATAGCAGCAACCCATCAAGGTGATTTCCGTTTAACGGCTAACCAAAATATTATCATTGCTGGTGTTGCTGAAGCGGATAAAGCGGCTATTGAACAACTTGCACGTGAACATGGTTTGTTAAATGACACTACGTCAAATCAACGTAAAAGTTCAATGGCTTGTGTCGCTTTTCCTACTTGTCCATTGGCGATGGCAGAAGCCGAACGTTATTTACCTAAATTAGTTGATGATGTTGAAACTATTCTAACTAAAAACAATCTAGCGGATGAAAGTATTATTCTTCGTGTGACAGGTTGTCCTAATGGTTGTGGTCGCGCCATGCTTGCTGAAATTGGTTTAGTAGGCAAAGGCCCAGGTAAATACAATATGTATTTAGGTAGTGATTTAGCCGGCTCGCGAGTGCCGAAGCTTTATAAAGAAAATGTTGATGAAGCTGGCGTATTAACTGAAATTGATGCGTTGACAGCTCGTTGGTCAACAGAGCGAATTAACGCGGAAGCATTTGGTGACTTTGTTGTGCGTGCCGGTATTGTTGATCAAGTTAACATAAGTGTTAGGGATTTTCATGATGACTAATTCATTAGTGCCTACTAAAGCTATTGCCTTAGTAAATAATGGCGCGATAGCAGCAGCACCTGTAAATAATCGTTTTCCTGCCTCTTTACCTAAACCTTGGTTAGCGCAGTGGAATCAAG
>DPHE01000047.1:4002-8259 GCA_003521815.1 Colwellia sp. | reverse complement strand
ACTTATCAATTTATTGATAAGTTGACTGAGCGCTTAAACTTGAATTTGCATGTCTACAGTGCAAAAGAAAGTGCTGCTTGGCAACTCGCTCGTTATGGCGAGCAGTGGGATAAAGGAATTGATGAGTTAAAACAATATAATCGTATGAATAAAGTTGAACCGCTAGAACGTGGTTTGTCTGAGTTAAATTGTGGTACTTGGTTTTCTGGCGTTCGTCGTCAGCAATCTGATCATAGACAAGGTTTATCAGTAGTCAGTATATTACGTGGCCGTTTTAAGGTGCATCCAATTATTGACTGGCATAATAGAGATGTTCATCAGTATTTAACTAAGAACAACTTGCCTTATCACCCTTTATGGGATGAAGGGTATGTTTCTGTTGGTGATGTGCATAGTACTAAACCACTCACGTTAGGCATGGATGAAGCTGAAACTCGCTTTGGCCCAGGGCAACGAGAATGTGGTTTACATACTGATGGTGATGGGATATAAATTTAGTGAGCAGTTGACAGAAGTGAGTGACGAAGAATCCATCTCTTCGCTACTCATCAATCTTTTTTATATTGCTGAGGGTATTAACCTATTCTAACCGCAATAGTGCTTAATAGAACTCGATTGTGATTAAGTAACTCCTAAGCTACCTGCTACGCCTATTTCCATTTATATCCTCGGCTTGTAAGTGATCAGCATCACCAAAGACAAAGAGCATAAGCCAAACCCCACACCAATATAAAACAGCCATGTAGGCTTGATAATCAATAACATGCCTAACAATGTATAGCTGCCTTAAAAACCCCCTGTAAACTGTTTCACCAATAACCGTAAAGCTAAAAATCTGTGGATTTCTTTTACGCTTTTAATCTTTATTTTAAAGAGCGGTAATATTTATAACGGCTAATAATGATGATTACATACACAAAAATAAAATTTTAATACACTAATTCAAACAGGTGTTTTAATTGGTGTTGCAATTGATCTTTTTTCAAGGCACACTCAGTCGCCTACTACTTAATAGTATTAGATTAATAACACGATAATATTCAACAGATCAGATAGGAACCTTACCTATTTGGCTATATATTTCCGTTATCATTCAAAGTGCATTCTGAAAATTGCATCTTGATTAGTACGGTTATAAAACAAATCATCAATACATCAACACCACATTTAGGTGAAGGAGACAACGTATGATATTCCAAGGCCAAAGCCTTAGCGCGCAATTACTTGACGACGGCATTGTTGAACTGAAGTTCGATGCTCAAGGGTCAGTAAACAAATTCGATCAAGCAACATTTGTAGAATATAGAGCAGTTGTTGCGGCTATTAACAATTGTAGTGAAGCCAAAGGGGTGATGGTTACTTCGGGTAAATCAACCTTTATTGTTGGTGCAGATATCACTGAATTTTTAGAGACTTTCAAACAGTCTGAGGAAGCATTAATTCCTTGGGTTAAAAATGCGACTGATATATTTGACTCATTCGAAGATATTCAACTGCCAACCATTGCTGCCATAAACGGTGTGGCATTAGGTGGTGGTTGTGAAATGACCCTAGTATGTGATTATCGTGTAAGTGATACTGGCGTTAGCATTGGTTTACCTGAATCAAAACTTGGTTTAATGCCAGGCTTTGGTGGAACAGTGCGTTTACCACGAGTAATTGGTGCTGATAATGCTATCGAATGGATGAGTACAGGTAAAGCTCATCGCGCTGATGCTGCTTTAGCGGTAGGTTTGTTAGATGCTGTTGTTTCCCCTGAAAAATTACAACAAGCTGCGATTAGCATGCTTAAGCTAGCGATAGCAGGTAAGCTTGATTGGCGTGCAAAACGTCAAGAAAAATTAGAACCGTTAAAGTTAAGTAAAATTGAAAGAGTCATGACTTTTAACACGTGTAAAGGCATGATTGCAGCAAAAGCGGGTAAACACTATCCAGCACCTATGGTGATGGTTAATACGATAGAAGCAGCTTCTACCCTTGATAGAACCGGCGCAATGGCATTAGAAAATGCCAATTTTGCCAAGTTAGCTAAAACCGATGCCGCAACAGCCCAAATTGGTTTATTTATGGCAGATCAAGTACTTAAAGGCAAAGCGAAAAAAGCGGCGAAGCAAGCAACTAAATCCGTGAAAAAAGCGGCAGTATTAGGTGCAGGCATTATGGGTGGTGGTATTGCCTATCAATCTGCCTATAAAGGCACACCGATTATAATGAAAGACATTAACGATCAAGCCCTTGATTTAGGCTTAAGTACCGCCGCAGGTATTTTAACTAAGCAAGTTGACCGTGGTCGTATGAATGCTAAAAAAATGGCTGCTGTATTAAATAACATCACACCATCACTTAGTTATGACAGCGTTAAAGATGTTGATATTGTTGTTGAAGCGGTAGTTGAAAACCCTAAAGTTAAAGGCATGGTATTAGCAGAAGTTGAAGGCGTGTTGAGCGATGACGCAATTTTAACCTCAAATACCTCAACCATTTCTATTGATTTACTAGCGCAAAGCGTTAAGCGTCCTGAAAACTTCTGTGGTATGCACTTTTTTAACCCCGTTAATAAAATGCCATTAGTTGAAGTTATTCGTGGTAAAGATACGTCAGATGAAACGGTAGCTGCAGTGGTCGCCTATGCGGCTAAAATGGGTAAATCACCTCTTGTTGTTAATGACTGTCCTGGTTTTTATGTTAACCGTGTACTATTCCCTTACCTTGCTGGCTTTAGTCAATTAGTACTTGAGGGTGCGGACTTTGTTGCTGTTGATAAAGTAATGGAGAAAGAGTTTGGTTGGCCAATGGGACCTGCTTACTTAATTGACGTAGTAGGTATTGATACTGCTGATCACTGTATTGGTGTTATGTCTGCTGGTTTCCCTACTCGAATGAAGAAAGTAGATAATGATCCAGTAAGTACACTATATAGTAATGAACGCCTTGGTCAGAAAAATGGTAAAGGCTTTTATGATCATATTAAAGATAAACGTGGCCGTCCTAAGAAAGTTGCTGCTCAAACCGCTTATGATTTATTAAGCGCGCATTGTGCAGACAAAAAAGACTTTTCAAACGATGAAGTTATTGCGCGTTTAATGATCCCTATGGTTAACGAAGTTGTACGTTGTTTAGAAGAAGGTGTCATTGCTAGTGCGGCTGAAGCAGATATGGGTTTAATTTACGGCCTAGGTTTTCCTCCGTTTAGAGGGGGGGCAATTCGTTACTTAGAAACGCTTGGTTTAGAGAACTATATTGCTATGGCTGATAAATATGCGCATTTAGGCGAGTATTATCAAGTGACTGATGGCCTGCGTGAAATGGCTAAATCAGGTAAATCCTACTTTGCAATAAAAAGCAATACCAATGTTTCACAAGCCTAAGGAGAACTGTTATGAAAGAAGTCGTTATTATTGATTGTATTCGAACTCCTATGGGACGTTCAAAAGCGGGTGTTTTTAGAAATGTTCGCGCTGAAACTTTATCTGCTCATTTGATGGAGCAAATTTTAAAACGTAACCCAGGATTAGATCCAAATGACATTGAAGATGTTATTTGGGGTTGTGTTAAGCAAACTAAAGAGCAAGGTTTTAACATTGCTCGTAATGCTTCATTACTGGCAGGCTTACCAAAATCTATTGGTGGTGTTACGGTAAATCGTTTATGTGGCTCGTCGATGCAAGCAATGCATGACGCGGCAACCAGTATAATTGCCGGTCAGGGTGATGTATTTCTCGTCGGTGGTGTTGAGCATATGGGTCATGTACCTATGATGTATGATGTTGATTTTGATCCCACATTAAGTAAGCACATAGCGCGTGCCTCGGGTAGTATGGGTTTAACCGCAGAGTTATTGGGTAAACAGCATGGTATTACCCGTGAAATGCAAGATGCGTTTGGCGCTCGTTCACATCAACGTGCACACCAAGCGATGCTTGATGGCCGTTGGGATAATGAAATTGTACCAACCTTAGGTCATGATGCAGATGGCGCATTAACGTTAGTTGAAGATGATGAAGTAATTCGTCCCGAGACTACCGCAGAAAGTCTATCAACACTACGACCTGTTTTTGATCCGGTTAACGGCACAGTCACAGCGGGTACTTCATCAGCAATGTCTGATGGTGCATCAGCTATGTTAATTATGTCAGCAGATAAAGCCAAAGAGTTAGGTTTGACACCACGTGTTAAAATTCGTGGCATGGCTTTTGCGGGTTGCGATCCTGCTACTATGGGTTATGGTCCTGTTCCGGCAACAAACAAAGCATTAAA
>DPHE01000047.1:0-3765 GCA_003521815.1 Colwellia sp. | reverse complement strand
AGAGCATTAAAAGTTGAAGATAAATTGGATGATTCGATTAACTTAAACGGTGGCGCTATTGCATTGGGTCATCCACTAGGTTGTTCAGGTACGCGTATTTCAGGTACCTTGATAAACTTGATGGAAGGGCAAGATGTAAACCTAGGGTTAGCTACAATGTGTATAGGTCTTGGCCAAGGTATTGCAACAGTATTCGAAAGAGTCTAATATTTTTGTTGAAATGCTTTATTAACAGCGTTGAAAGTACTCATTGACTAGCGTCAACTCCGTGCTTTCGCCTTGTTACTAAAGTTTTCACCTGCAATATAAAACTCTTTTATAACCGTTAAATAAAAAAACCAGCAATCGCTGGTTTTTTTTGTTCAAGATGAAATGGCTATATTGTTATTAAGCAAATACATCTTGTAATGGTGGTACAACTTGTTTCTTACGGCTAAGTACGCCGTCAAGCCATACTTTACCGTCTGTGGTTGCCTTACCAAAAGCGGCTTGTGCTAAGTTGTCATTATCACTTACCACAAGAAGTTCAGAGCCTTCTTTCATGATATCGGTTAATAGTAATAAAACACTATGGCGACCACCTTCAACTTTCAATTTTGCGATATCAGCTTCTAAATCAGCCTTCATCTCATCAAAAATAGCTAAATCAATCACTTCTAATTGGCCTATGCCAATAAGGTTGCCGTTCATATTGAAATCTTTAAAGTCACGCAAGACTAAATCACGTACCGGTGTGCCTTCAACTGCAGATTTAACTTTGAACATATCCATGCCCAATTCTGCAGGGTTTTCAATGCCAGCAATTTCCGCTAATGCTTCAACACATTTAATATCAGCAGTAGTACAGGTTGGAGATTTAAAAATAACGGTATCGCTTAAAATAGCGCACATCATAGCACCGGCAATATTTTTAGGAATTTCAACGTTATGAAAGTCATACATCATTTTAATAATCGTATTAGTACAACCTACAGGGCGCACCCATATTTCTAGGGGGGTTGATGTAGTAATGTCACCTAATTTATGATGATCGATAATGCCTAAAATAGTTGCGTCATCAATATCATCTGGGCCTTGAGTCCGCTCAGAATGATCAACAATATAAAGATTTTCGCCAGCATAGCTAGTTTTCAGTTCAGGTTGTTCAAAACCAAATTTATCTAAAATGAATAACGTTTCGGGTGTTAACTCGCCTAAACGAGCTGGAACTGTTTCTTCGCCTAAAGTCGTTTTTAAGTAAGATAAAGCTATGGCAGAACAAATTGAATCAGAATCAGGAATCTTGTGACCAACAACATAATTTGGCATGGTTAAATCTCTTGAAAAATTAAATTAATATTGTCTATATTTTATCAAGAAATTTATTAGCAAGATACTATTAGCTGATGAATATCCACTAAAGTATGAAGTGCACTTTTGTAATTTTTACTCTAACTGTTTTGGTCTGGGCATTATCTTAGATGATATTTTGGTGGGATTAGCTTATGATATTTTGGAGGGATTAACTTAGATTATATAATGTCAAATATTATCGTTTTTTCAAATCGATAAATTTTGACATTTAACCAGATAATCCCTGCCCGAGTGGTGAAATCAATCGCGTTGTACAAGGTGTAATTATTTACCCTTTAGCATCATAATAAAGTTTTTTTAGCTCAGGTGCTTAATTTGGCTATTTACGGATTAGATATTGGTGGTACAAAAATAGAAACTGCGATTTTTGACCACGAGTTAAATATGATGAAAAGTTGGCGGATTGATACGCCAACACAAAATTATCAAGTGTTCCTTGATACGGTTCTTAAATTAGTTAAGCAAGCCGATGATTACACCAGTGAGCGAGGGAATATTGGTATAGGTATGCCAGGGTTAATAACCCCTGACGGCCGTGCTTTATCGGCTAATATACCTTGTGTTACAGGAAAATATATTGAAGAGGATCTTGCTACGTTATTATCTCGCCCAATAGCACTAGAAAATGACACCCGTTGTTTTGCTTTATCGGAAGCGATCAGTGGGGCAGGAAAAGGCCACGCAAGAGTTTTTGGCGCTATTATTGGTACCGGTGCTGCAGGTGGTTTTTGCCACAATGGTCAACTCGAGGTGACGGCACAAGGGTTTGCAGGTGAATATGGCCATATTCCATTGCCTGCCGATATTCAGGCTCAATACCAACTGCCTGTTTTGAAGTGTGGTTGCGGTTTAATGGCATGCGTTGAAAGCTATATTGCTGGCCCAGGCATTAGCCGTTTATACCAACATTTTAATGGCGAAACGATTACGCCAAAAGAATGGGGGATACGCTTAAAACAAAATGAAGGCGATGCCCAACAAGTGTTAGCCTGTTATCTCGATATTCTAGGTGCCACTTTTGCGACCTTGGCTAAATTTCTTGAGCCGGATGTTATTGTGTTAGGTGGCGGCGTATCATTGGTAGATGAAATTGTTAATAATTTATCGCCAGCTATCGAAAAATATCTATTTTCCGGCTTCCGTGCGCCACTACTTAAAAGAGCCTTACATGGTGATTCAAGTGGTGTTAGAGGCGCTGCATTACTAGGATCAACAATCAATGATCGAACAACGGTATTATCTAAAAGCAAAGCAAGTATTTACTGAACATGGCATTAAAAATAATTATTATGTGTTAGTTGATAAGGGTGTGATAAAAGACATTAGCATTGAAGCTCGTGTCAATATTCCGGTATTAGATTTAGGTGATAATCAGTTGATGCCTGGCTTTATTGACATGCATATTCACGGCCGAGAAGGTTGTGATGTGATGGATGGTAAGCTTTCGTCACTCACCACTATTGCAAGGTCTTTAGCTAAACATGGTGTTGTTGGTTTTTTAGCAACAACAGTAACGGCTAAGTGGCTAGACAGTATACAAGCCTTTACTACCATTGGTGAGGCAGCTAATACTTGTTTAGGTGGTGCAAAAGTTTTAGGTGCTTACAATGAAGGTCTATTTTTTACTGATGAGCATAAAGGTGCCCATAACGAAAAGTTCTTTTTAAGATTAACTAAAGAGCGAGTGGATGCGATCTATGTGGCAACCCAAGGCACACTTAAAGTTGTAGCAATGGCACCAGAGTTTGAAGATTCGAAAGAAATGATCAGCTACTTAGCTTCTTTAGGTGTTAAGGTGATGCTTGGGCATACCAATGCAAATTTTCAACAAACAGTTGACGCTTTAGACGCTGGCGCCTGTGGTGGAGTTCATATATTTAATGGAATGAGCGGAATTCATCATCGTGATCCAGGCTGTGCTGGTGCGGTATTAATGGACCCAAATGCGCTCGCTGAAGTCATCGCAGACGGAGTACATTTACACCCCAGTATTATGCAAATGGTATACAAGCTGAAAGGGCCAGAAAAAATAGTTTTAATCAGTGATTGTATTAATGCAGGTGGTTTTGATGATGGAACTTACCGGTTAGGTGAATTAGATGTTTATGTTAAAGATGGTGTGGCTCGGACGGCCTCGGGTTCTCTAGCGGGTAGTACACTGACGTTAGAAACGGCCATTGAAAACTTGGTTGAATTAGCACACGTTCCTTTACTAGAAGCCGTGCATATGGCCAGTTTAGTGCCTGCTACTTTTCTCGGTCTTGGCGATAAACTTGGTAGTATTGCCGTGAGCAAACAAGCAAGTTTTGCGATTTTAAATGACAAGCACCAGGTACAAGCAACCATCATTGATGGAAAAGTGGTGTTTGAAGAGGAAGGTTTTCACTCACTCGCAACATTACGTTAATGAGA
>DPHE01000017.1 GCA_003521815.1 Colwellia sp. | reverse complement strand
GCTTGAACACTTGCGGTTAACAATGTTGCTATACCCGCTGCTATGATTGTTCTTTTCATTATCATTATCCTTTTCTTAATAGTTCATTTAAATCAATTAATGCGGCATTGGCGCGTGAAATGTAATTGGCCATCACTAAAGAGTGATTAGCTAACACACCAAAGCCATCTCCATTTAATACCATAGGGCTCCATAATGTTTTTTGGCTAGCTTCTAATTCACGAATTATTTGTTGTAAGCTGATCTTAGCATTCTTATTTTCTAAGACACTATCAAAATCAATTTCTATTGCTTTGAAAAAATTCAATAAGGCCCATGCTGCACCACGTGATTCATAAAAGATATTATCAAGCTGCAACCAACTAGTTCTTAATTGAGAATGAGAGGCTTGTGAAGAAGATTGCTTAGCCATGTTATCACCGGCTAAATCAGTATTGATTTTGTCTTTACCAACACTTGCGCTTAAACGTTGAGAATAACCCCCTAAACGTTTTTGTACTTCATCAAAGTACGCCGTTAAGTTATCTGCACGGGCGTAAAACTGTGCATTATCATTTTTAACCTTACTAATGCCCACTAAGGCATTTCTATAATGATACAAACTATCAATGGCTTTTCTATATTCAGATTCCGCGCTAGGCATCGCCCAGCTTTTGTTGTCAATATTAAACTTAGGTTGTGCTTTTGTTATATGTTTATTTTCTAATGATTGTGATTGAGAGCGGCTAAAATCTTTACGTATAACTAATGCCATATCACGTACCATCTCTAGCACACCAAACTCCCACGCGGGCATGTTGTCTAAGAAGAGACCTGGGGGTAGTGCATCGTTAGATAAATAACCTCCGGGCTTATCCAAAATACTTGATGCTACTTTAATTAACATGGTGGTAGTAGCATACCCCACAACAGGTGCTACGTTATCCGCTGTTGCTGCAATAGTTATTTCGTGTTGAACATCAATAGGTTCAACATCTAAACTCCAATAAACACCAACAACATAAAAAAGTATAAAAATACCAGTCACTGTAAAGCCAACGGTTTTAGCTGAGAAATTCATTTTCATTTTTTACTCCTAATAATACCTTAATGATGATGATGCGCGGGCTGTGCAGTTGAATAAGCTTCCTGTGCTATTTTTTCCTGCAAAGGGCTAAGAACAGGTACCTGAATTGTTACCGATGGATTATGAAAAAAACTTAGGGTAAGTTCAACATTTTGCTGTGCTTTTAGGGGCTTTTTAACATCAAATAACATTAAATGTAAACCTGATGGCTGCAAAACAATGCGTTGCCTAGCTTTGATCTCAATTGAGTCTAGCTGACGCATACGCATCATACCATCAGACATGCTATGTTGATGAATTTCAATACGCGGTGAAATTTTACTGTTAGCTTCCAGTAAAGTCACTGTTTTTTCGCCTTTATTTTCTATTATCATATACAAGGAAGTAATAGTGGTTCCTGGTATTGAACTGCGGATATAAGCTTGTTCAACTGAAATTAATGATTTTTGCCCTAATCCAGTTTTTTCAGTCGAGACCTCATTGGCCATCCCGAAAAATGAACAAGTACATAATAATAATAATAAATGGCGATTTTTCATCTGTAGCTATACTTCCATTCTAAGAACCTTTAGAGTTACTTTATCATTCTTCATAATGTAACAAAATGACTGACTTAATTTTAACGAAAGAAAATCAGGGTGTTTTTACTATTATTTTAAATCGTGTTGATAAAAAAAATGCGTTAAATAATAGGATGTATAAGCAGCTTGGTCAGCATTTTAACGACGCTAAAAGTAATGATAATATACACTGTGTATTAATTCACGGTGATGAAACCTGTTTTTGCGCCGGCAATGATTTACAAGACTTTATTCAGTGCTCAGAAAATGAGTCTCTTGCCGCGCTTGATTTTCTAAAAATATTAAATGCCTTTAATAAACCCATCGTAGCCGCAGTTGCTGGACCTGCTGTTGGCATTGGCACCACGTTATTATTACATTGTGACATGGTGATTGCTGCCAACAATACAAAATTTAAATTACCTTTCACTCAGCTAGGGTTATGTCCTGAAGGTGGCTCAAGTTTATTATTAACAAGACTTATTGGCCAAAACCGTGCCTTTGAATTAATGATATTAGGTGCTACGTTTAGTGCTGAACAAGCTAGAGAATATGGCATAGCTAATCAAGTTTGCCAACCTAATGAGTTATTAAGTATAGCGGAAAAAACGGCTATGACCATTGCTGCTTTACCTAGTGATGCCGTGATGACCAGTAGAAAACTTATTCGTCAAGCGACACAATTATCATTATCTCAAGTAATAGAAAGTGAAGGTAATGAATTTGCTCGTTTAGTTAAGACTGATACTTGCAAAAATATTATGTCGATGTTTTTTAAAAAATAAGCAACACGTCAAATATCACTGAGAATTAAGACCAATTGAAATAATAAATTACTCAATTTAGCATTACTGAGTTCCCAAAAGGCGGGCTTAAAACCTCACCTTTAACTATTACCACTAACTGTATTGCGTTTCTTTTTTGGTACTAGGCTTATTGCGCGTCACCAACCAAATCGCAACCGCAGCTAACAGTATTGGCCAAAACACTCCAATGGCCACCATCGCTACCGAGCCCATGATTAGTAGACAAATAAAAATAAACGAGCCAAAGACACTTAAAACTATTGCTAAGGCAATTAAGACTAAAATAACAGTTGCTACGGCTGACACGCCTATCGCCTTTAAAGGTTCAATTAATTCACCATCCATATAGACATTAATATCGAGTAATTCTAAAAAACTAGCACCTAAAGCGTAGGTTAAAAATAAAGTAGCACTAATGGCTAACAATAATGATTTAAAAAATGTCATCTGTTTCTCTCTTAACAACTAGGTTTGATTAATTTGTACTGATTACTGATATTTATTTTCTGGTAGTAACACACTAGCCACAATATAAGCCACACCCGCTGCGACAGGTAACAGAATCAAAACGGTAATAGCAGCAACTCTAACGACGATTCGCGGATAATTGTAATGCTTAGCAACTCCAGCGCAAACCCCTGTTAATTTTTTATTAAAACCATCCTTAACTAACCTTTTGTTAACGGTTTGACTTGATGAATACTCTTGTTCATATCTCATGATTTTATTCCTTATTCACTTTACTCTATGACGTTAAACAGCCCATTCAAGACTGTTTAGCGGTTTGTAATGACCTACAATGTAATTAACAATATTATAAATAGCCGCTTGTTTACGTACCTTTAATCGTACTTGAGCAGCCTCTTTACGAAGCGTAAGCGCTGCTTGACGACGCTTGGCTTCTGCTAACTTCTCTTGTAAACGCGATGCGTCATCTTGTACTTGGGTTAAAAATTCAGTTAACTGCTCATATTCTTGTGAGTTAGTAAGTGATTCATCATCTGCTATCCTTGAGCTATGACTAATTCATTAATTGAGCTTTCAATGTTAGTAGCTTCGGCTGCATGTGTATTAAGACTAAAACAAGCACTGATAGTAAGTAGTAAAGCAATACTGATATTTGTACGGTTTAAAGTATTCATTTTAAAATTCCTTCTTATTTTACTGGTTGAATCAATTTGTTAAAATCACCAACAACATTTATGTTGTTATCCTTTATTATTTAACTATTACAAGTGTTATGCCAACTACCAAATATTTTTCATGCCACTGATTATAAAGGGAAAATTAAATTCAATAAGGATCAGAAAGCTAAAGGACATAATATGCCATACGAAAAAGTAGTTAAATTAACCACTGCATTCGTAAAATTGACCACTCCATAAAATTAGTACAAATAATGATCGAACGATCTTGCTGTTTAATGTTTGTTATGGCGTAAAAGCACCATATTCAAATTATGCAAAAAGCAGAGTGTAGAGTTAAATCAGTTGTAGAGGTTTAAAAGCTGTAGGGCTTACAAAAAATATGGCGAAGTATAATTGAAACGGAACGATGTCTTTTTTGAGTTTTTACTTCTTTGTTAAACAGATTAAAAAACTACGTAATATAAATATTTAAATCTGTTCAAAAAAGCCAGTCAATATCCCCTAAACCAATCTTGTTTATTTAAGTTTGTTCATTAAGCGCTGTCACTTTAGCAAAAGCTTCTTTTAAGGTATTACCATTGGCATCGTCTGCTCTGGCAGATTCACTCAAATATCGACGAAATTGACGAGCACCCGCTAAACCATTACACAGACCTAACATGTGCCGTAATATGTGCCAAGCGCGCGGATTACGGTAAGCATTACCCTGTTCAAGTGTTGAACTGACATAAGAATCAACATAGTCAGCCATTAAATTAATGACTTGCTGTCGAGATATCACCTCTTTTTCAACACCATAAACTTGCTGATCCGCTTCGGCCAATAAATAAGGACTATTATAGATTTCACGACCAATCATCACACCATCAAGGTGTTGTAAGTGATCATTAGTCTCTGCGAACGTTTTAATACCGCCGTTAATAGATATTGCTAACGCAGGAAAATCTTGTTTTATTTGATATACACGCGCGTAATCAAGGGGTGGAATATCACGATTTTGCTTAGGGCTTAAGCCACTAAGCCAAGCTTTACGCGCATGAATAATAAAATGCTGACAACCCGCTTGTGCCACTTGCTCAATAAACGTGTGTAAAAACTCATAACTATCTAAGTCATCAATACCAATACGAGATTTTACTGTCACAGGCACTTTAGTGGCTGCTTGCATCTCATTAACACAATCGGCCACTAAGCTAGGTTCAGCCATCAAACATGCGCCAAAACGACCATTTTGTACCCTATCTGACGGACAACCCACGTTAATGTTAATTTCATCATAGCCATACTGCTCAGCAATTTTGGCACACTCAGTCATCGCTTTGACATCACTACCACCCAACTGTAAAACTAACGGATGCTCAGCCTTGTTATAAGAAAGGTAATCTCCTTTACCGTGCAATATCGCGCCCGTGGTGACCATTTCTGTATAAAGCACCGTATGCACTGACAGTGCACGATAGAAATATCGACAGTGACGATCAGTCCAATCGAGCATTGGAGCTACAGAAAGGCGGTGATCTATAGGGTTCGATAAATGTGGCGATTTTACTGGGATTGACATTCTATAACCTTGAAATGAGTACTATATTAATTACCATGAGTTTCTTTTAATTACCGTGATTTTCCATTTATGTTACGCCATAAATAAGTAGTTTTTTTACTGGCGTCACTCACAATGACCAAACGAACAAAAGCAAACGGTGACTCTAACTATCGCTGTACGATTGTTGTTAAAAAAACCACCAGATTATACACTGAGAATCTACAACATTCCGTAAAAAAATGCGCAGAACTTTTGGTAATACATAAGGAGAAAAAATTGAAAGTGATGATGTTGTATAAAGAGAATTTTTCGATTGCTGTTTATGGAAATTCCTGTATTCATCAAAACCTACCCTTGATTTTAACGCTCTCAGTTTAAGTACCCTAGCTCCTTTCAACCTACACCATATCACTCATGATTAATGTATTACTCACTAGAACATGAGAGTCCAAGTTGCCTACTTCTTTGTTGTATTCGCTAAAGCCAAGGATGCACCGCGATGCCCTAGATCCGCAGCTCTTTGTAACCATACCTCTGATTCAACAAGGTCTTTCGGCTGTCCTTTACCTGTTTGCAACATTACCGCAAGCGCATATTGGGCGTCAGCGTCACCCTCCATCGCTGACTGTCGAAATAGTTCTGCCGCGCGTTTTAGGTTCCGTTTGACGCCCTGGCCTTTTTCATACAACCAGGCTAAACGGGTTCGAGAAATAATATCATTGTTATCAGCAAGACGCTGCCATATTTCTGCTGCTTGAGTATAGTCGGCAGATGCGTGAGCGGTTTCCGCACGTAAAAATTCTCTATCTCGCTTACTACTGCGAGTACCACTCAATATTGCTAACATCTCTATCGAGTCCCGATCACCTCCTGCGGCAGCCTCCGTCAACCAACGTTTCGCTTTAACTTTATCTAGCGGCACTATCTCCCCAACAAAGTAAAGCAGCCCTAGCCGGTACTGTGCCTTAAAACTTCCGCCAATAGCGGCAGTCTCGTAATAACGTAGCGCCTGGGCCAAATTTTGGCGGACACCCAGTCCATCTTCGTAAAGTATTCCTAAATTAAAATTAGCTTCGGCATTTCCGCGCTCGGCAAGAGCCTGCCAAATTGTATGAGCATTGCCATAATGGGCCATTTTAAATTCGGCATAACCTCTGTAATTTCCCATAGAGGTATTGCTCAAAATTTCATTAAGATCAATCTCTTCAGCAGATAATTGCGTGACTGGCAGTATGGTAAGCAAAAGTATTATCAGAAGGTGACTACGATAGAACTGTATTCGTTTGAACATGTAAATATACCCCTACGAGAATGTTGTGTGATGCCGAATGATGAAACCATTGAAGTCAATATAAAGCGTAAAAATAAGATCAATAAGGATCATTTTAAGTAATATTCTCATCGCCTGAACAAAACCGCACAAAACACCAAGTGAGTCGAATATTGTTATTTTACTTTATAACCGACAATATTTCTCTAAAGTTATCCGTTTTAGCCTTTTTTACTAGCTCAAAAACACACATTTCTAAACTAGTTATACTGGCTCCACTTTCTCTCATATTGACTAAAGCTAATGCTATATTTGATTTTAAACGAGATGAAATACAGTCCGAGACCACATCCACTTCAAAACCTTCATTTAACAAA
>DPHE01000075.1:7447-8782 GCA_003521815.1 Colwellia sp. | reverse complement strand
TCTTATGTTTCGTTTGCATTATATGTTATTGAGCCTAATCAGCAGCAGATAAATCAATTATTAGCTAAGCAAATACGTGTTGTCTTTATTGATATAAAAGACACTCGTGTGAGTCCTAAAATGGCGGAAGCTTTTCATCGTGAAACAGGTATTGGCTTATACCGAGAAGCACAAGCACTCAAGTTAGGTTTAGGCTCAGCAGGTTATTACCCCTATCGCAGTGAGCAAATGTCAGCATTATTGGGTGGCTCTGCCGAGGTGCGAATTTCCCAAGGTGATGAATACCTTTTTTGGATAAGGCCTCCTCAGGCGCCTAACCTTTGGGTGAAAATTCCTTTAATGGGGTTAGAGGAAGCGAATTTTTCACCGCTATTTTTCTTTCTTGGTATTATCGGTGTACTCAGTGTTGCAGGAGGGTGGCTATTTGTAAGACAACTCAATAGACCCCTTAAGTCTTTACAGCATGCCGCGGAGGATGTTGGTCGAGGCGACTTCCCTGAGCCGTTAATTGAGCATGGTACGTCTGAAATTATGGCCGTTACTCAAGCGTTCAATCACATGTCAAAAGGCATTAAACAGTTGGAAGATGACAGGAACCTGTTAATGGCGGGTATTTCTCATGATTTACGTACGCCGCTAACACGTATACGTTTAGCCAGTGAAATGATGTCGGAGCAGGATGAGTTTTTAAAAGATGGTATTGAGAATGATATTGATGATATGAATAATATTATTGATCAATTTATTGACTACATTCGTCATGACTCAAAAGATAAAGCAGTACTTGGTGACTTAAATGTTTTAGTTGAAGAAGTTGTTAATGTTGAAATTCCTGCCCATAGAAATATGCATCTTATTACGGGTGTGTGCCCTAAAATTCCTCTGCGTCATGTGGCAGTAAAGCGTGCATTAGCGAATCTAATTCAAAACGCACTGCGTTATACCGAGGGTGATATCGAAATTTTTACTGGTGTAGATAAACGTCAAGGCTGTGCTTATTTTATTGTCAGTGATCAAGGCGAAGGTATTCCTGACACTGATATTGAACGTTTATTTCAACCTTTCACCCAAGGAGATAAAGCTAGGGGTACAGAAGGTAGCGGCTTAGGGTTAGCGATTATTAAGCGTATTGTTGATACGCATGGCGGTAGCGTTGAGTTATCAAATAAGCCAGAAGGTGGTTTACAAGCTAAGGTCAGCTTGCCATTAAAATTCTAGTGTTGATTGTAGTTTAGGTAAGATAATTCCAAGGCATTTCAATTAATGGTGACGGGTAAATAACGCAATAGACTCATATCATTAAAAAGTCACTAATAATTACTTATTAGTGACTTT
>DPHE01000075.1:2760-7218 GCA_003521815.1 Colwellia sp. | reverse complement strand
GCCTTACCATTGTCAGTATCAGTGAACTTATCAAAGTTATTAACAAAGCGCTTAGCTAAGTCAACCGCTTTGTTATGCCACTCATTAGCGTCTTCATAAGTGTTTCTTGGGTCAAGAATATCTCCTTCAACACCTGAAACTGTGTTTGGTACTTCTAAATTAAACATCGGAAGAACCGTTGTTTCAGCTTTATCAATTGAGCCATCTAAAATAGAGTCAATAATTGCACGAGTTGCTTTAATTGAAATACGTTTACCAGTACCATTCCAGCCGGTATTCACTAAATAGGCTTCTGCACCTGCATCGGTCATACGTTTACGAAGCACTTCTGCATATTGTGTTGGATGTAAGCTTAAGAAAGCGGCGCCAAAACAACTTGAGAAAGCAGGTGTTGGTTCAGTTATACCACGTTCAGTACCAGCAAGTTTAGCTGTAAATCCAGATAAGAAGTAATATTCTGTTTGCGCTGGAGTTAATTTAGCAACGGGTGGTAATACACCAAACGCATCAGCGGTTAAGAAAATGACTTTCTTAGCATGACCAGCACGAGAAACAGGTTTTACGATGTTATCAATGTGGTGAATTGGGTAAGAAACACGCGTGTTCTCAGTTTTTGAGTTATCGTCATAATCAATTTTGCCATTATCATCAACGGTAACATTTTCTAATAACGCATCACGACGGATAGCATTATAAATATCAGGTTCGTTTTCTTTGCTAAGGTTAATTGTTTTCGCATAACAACCACCCTCAAAGTTAAACACACCATTATCATCCCAACCATGTTCATCATCACCAATTAATTGGCGTTTTGGATCCGTTGAAAGTGTAGTTTTACCTGTACCAGATAAACCAAAGAAAATTGCCGTATCGCCATCTTTGCCAACGTTAGCACTACAATGCATGGAAGCAATACCTTGGAGCGGAAGGTAGTAGTTCATCATAGAGAACATACCTTTTTTCATTTCGCCGCCGTACCATGTACCACCAATTAACTGAACTTTTTCAGTTAAATTGAATGCAACAAAGTTTTCAGAATTAAGACCTTGTTCTTCCCACTTGTCATTTACCGTTTTAGCACCGTTCATTACGATGAAGTCTGGTTCGTAAGTTTTTAATTCTTCATCGCTAGGACGAATAAACATATTTTTTACAAAATGCGCTTGCCATGCAACTTGCGTAATAAAACGTACTTTTAATCGAGTCGCTTCATCAGCGCCACAATAAGTATCAACAACAAATAAACGTTGACCAGAAAGCTGAGTGGTTACTAAGCCTTTTAAATGATCCCATGTTTCAGGTGTCATGGCTTTGTTATCATTTTTACCTTGATCAGACCACCAAACGGTATCACGCGTAATATCATCACGCACAATATATTTATCTTTAGGAGAGCGACCGGTAAAAATACCAGTATCGACATTAACGGCACCGGACTCAGTTACTACGCCCTTATCAAAACCTTCGAGATCGGCTTTTGTTTCTTCACTAAAAAGCAACTCATAAGATGGATTGTAAACAACTTCTGTAACATCATTAATGCCATATTGTGACAAATCAATTGAGTTTATTTGGGCGGTCATAGCGAATTAGCTCCTAAGGTATGACTAATTTAAATTTTTGGTTAGGTATAAAATTTTCATTTTATTAATAATGCGACATTCTATGGGATTAATGATCAAAACGAAAGTAAAAAATAACCTAGGATGAAAGTTTTCATTATAAGTAACAAAAATAGTGAAAATAGTGAAATATTTCTTGTAGGTAACTTTACAACAATCATAGAAGTAAAGGCTATGAGAGTGGTTGGAGTTGAACACTCTTTTAGGTAATCATTATCCAAAAGAGTCTTTTATACAAAATTATATAATAAAATGACGGTTTGTAACTAATGCTTATCTTTCGAAATGAAACTTTTTAAATCTTCGTAAAAAAAGTCATAAGTGGTTAAGCAATAATCACAAGTCATAGATATTTTGCTTTGTTCAGCAAGTATTGATTCAATTTCATTTGCCTCAATCTGTGAAATAGCGCTTAAACATTTATCATGTGAACAACCACATTGGTAGCTTACGGCTTGTGGGTCAAATAAGCTAACTTTTTCTTGGTGGTATAAACGGTACAATAAAGCTTGTGCTTCAAGTGAAAATACTTCATCTGCTTTAATGGTATTTGTTAATTGCGATATATGCTCAAAATCACTTTCTTGCTTTGTTAAATTTTCGCTGCTGCCATCACCATCGGGCAATAGTTGTATTAAACTACCCGCTATTTGTTGTTTATCATCATCACTATATAGCCAAATTTTAGTTGGAATTTGTTCAGACACCTCAAAGTAATGGGCCAAGCATCCAGCTAAGGTTGTTTGTTCTAACGCCACTACGCCTTGATAGGCTGCACCTTTCTTGGGCCTTATGGTAATTACCATGGTGCCTTTGCCAATGAGTTCATGTAATGAGGCGCCCTGTGTATTAGCTTGATCTGGTTTTAACTTGGCTATACCACGCATTTTTTGATTATGATCACCATTAATTGACATGTAACCAATAGGTCCATCACCTTGAAGTTGTACGGTGATTTCTCCTTCAAACTTTAATGTTGCACTGAGTAAGCAGGTAGCAGCCATTAATTCGCCAAGTAACAAGCGAACGCCAACGGGGTAATTATGGTTTTTAATAATGCTTTGATAGCTTTTATTTAATTGCACTAATTCGCCACGCACGTGCATGTCATTAAATAGATAACGGTTAAGTACATCTGTGGTGGCAATGGTGGTTTTGGTTATGTTGGCTTTAGTAATATTGGTATTAGACATTGCGCCTATATCCTTTCTTTGAATTCTATGAGTTTTCGACGTTGTTTTTTGTCGGGTTTGGTGGCGCTTGCCGGGCTGAGTAATATACCTTGCTTACGCGCTAAGCTATTCTTTTCTCTTGTTTCTATGCTTTTACTTGTTTCTTTATATAAACTTTGCGCAAAAGTTGCGTCGCGACGTTTATCCGCTAAGGCGATAACTTCAACTTCTTTTTCATCAAAACCCTGGCGAATTCTTATCGTGTCACCAATAACAACAGATTTTCCTGACTTAGTTCGCTGTTGATTATAAAAGACTTTACCACCATCAATCATTTGCTTAGCAATAGCACGGGTTTTAAACAAACGCGCTGACCAAAGCCATTTGTCTAATCGAGTTGAACTATTTTCATTTGTTGTTGCCATAAAACTGTCATTTTTTATTTGTAAAATAGATAGAAGGTGCAAAGATAAATTTTTCTGAAAATAACATATTTTAGCGTGCACTGCGCCCATTATATTAAGGTGAGTGTAAATAATTTGTTGCTTTGCTTGTTGCGGGGCTAATGCTCAAGTATTATCGGACAACTGACGTTTTAGAAGCAACGTATTTTTACTGTTATGATTATTTATATAGATAATACAAACAGCACAACCATTAGAGTAAAATAAAGATATGAATAGATGGCTATAAGCGACAGTTTTACCTCATTTCCCTCTAATTTGGCAAAATTACCTCAACAAAAAATTGCGCAAGTTATTAGCGTTTTGCTATTAATTTATATTGCCTTTTTAGCGGCTAAAATAACGTGGTTGTTAGTGCCACAAGATCCTATAACATCCAATTCAACGTTAGCTGTAGGTGCTAAGCAGGTAAGTTCAACAGAGCAGAGTTTTAATTTATCTGCTTTGCAAGCCCTGAATTTGTTTGGTCAATATAATCAGCAAGTAACAGACGTGGTTGAACAGATTACTGATGCGCCAGTTACTCGCTTGAAACTAACGCTTTCAGGTTTGGTTGCTAGTGATAACCCGGATACTGCTGCAGCTATTATTGAATACCAAGGCAAGCAGGAAACCTATGGGGTTGGTGATATTATTTTAGGTACACGCGCGAATCTTGAACAAGTACTTATTGACCGAGTGATCATTAAGCAATCAGGTCGTTTAGAAACATTAATGCTAGATGGTGCTGATTATAATCAACCGGCTCAAAATATTGCTAATAAAAAAGCAGCACTCAACGCAAGAGATCGGGCAAAAAAGGGTCCGGGTAAAACGCGGAATAAAGCTAACGTGGTCGACCAACGTTCGAATAATGAGTTAACACGAAATGCAGTACAATTACGGTCTGATATATCAAAAAACCCCGGAAAGATTACTGATTACTTACGTATTTCTCCCGCGCGTGAAGAGGGCGAAATAGTTGGTTATCGATTATCCCCAGGTAAAAAACCTGAGTTTTTTAAATTATCAGGTTTAAAATCTGGCGATATAGCGGTGCAAATGAATGGCTACGATTTACGAGATCCATTAGAAGCTGGGCAAGCACTGTCAGCACTAAAAACAGAACGTGAGATATCTTTATTGATTGAGCGTAAAAATGATTTGATAGAGATACTCTTTAGTATTGACTGAACATAACAATAATTATTTATAAGATTA
>DPHE01000075.1:0-2602 GCA_003521815.1 Colwellia sp. | reverse complement strand
ATTATTTATAAGATTAATTATAAGACAAAAGCAATAAGGAATTTTTTCATGGGCATAACCTTAAACGTATTTGTGGTTAAGCAGTTAACTCACAAGTTTAAGCAACTCAAGTCATTGTGCGTAGTGTTGATAACAGCACTTACCTTTAGTGGAGTTTTTGCTGTTGGGCAAGTGAGCGCAAGCCAATATTCACCTAGCTTTAAAAATACTGAGATTGTTGAGTTTGTGACTATTGTCGGTAAGAACCTGAAAAAAACCATGATTGTTGACCCTAATGTACGGGGCAAAGTTAATGTACGTAGTTATGATGTTTTAACGGAAGAACAATATTATCAATTTTTCCTGAATGTGCTCGAAGTTTATGGTTTTGCCGCAGTGAAAATGAATAATAATATTATCAAAATTATTCGAAACAAAGATGCAAAAACTTCATCGATTCCTGTTGTTGGTAGTCATAGTGGCATTATTGGTGATGAAATGGTTACCCGTATTGTTGAAGTAAAAAATGTCACGGTGCGTGAATTAGTACCGCTTCTACGTCAATTATCCGATCAAGCAGGTGGTGGTAATGTGACTAATTACGACCCAGCTAACGTTATTATGCTTACGGGCACAGCAGCAACAGTAAATCGTCTAGTAAAAATTATTGAAAGAGTCGATAGAGCAGGCGATCAAGATGTAGAAATTATCAAACTATATTATGCTTCAGCAGGTGAAATGGTGCGTATTATTGAAGCCATGAATAAGCCATCTGGTGGTAAAGCAGGACAACCAACGTTTTTGATTCCAAAAATCGTTGCCGATGATCGTAGCAATAGCGTTATTGTTAGTGGCGAAGTTAAAGCACGCGAACGTGTTATTCGTTTAGTTAAACGGTTGGATAGTGAATTAGAAAGTAATGGTAATACCCGTGTTTACTATCTTAAATATTCGAAAGCTGAAGACTTAGTGAAAGTGCTTAAAGGTGTTAGTGACTCCATTGCTTCAGAAAAGAAAACCACCAAAACAAAAAGTAGTAGTGTACGCGATGTTAGCATTGAAGCGCATGAGTCAACCAATGCGTTGGTTATTACAGCACAACCCGATATGTTACGTTCCCTTGAAGCGGTTATTCGTCAATTGGATGTACGTCGTGCACAAGTCTTGATTGAGGCGATTATTGTTGAAGTGTATGAAACTGACGGTATTAGTTTGGGGGTACAGTGGGGTAATGAAAATTTTGGTTTTACCCAATTTACTAATGGTCCTGCCACACTTTCATCTGTTGCGGCTGGCGCTAAGCTCGCTAAAAGTACACCGGGTACACCGGGCACAACGGTGACAACCGAAAATGGTACTACGATCAACCCTCCGGGTAATGATATTGAGGGTGATTTTACGGTATTAGGAGCGGCGTTAGGTTCAGCTAGTGGTTTAGTTACCGGCGTTGTTTCCGGTGACTGGGCGGCTCTTCTTCAAGCCGTTAGCACGGACACTAATTCAAATGTTTTAGCTACGCCGAGTATCACGACGCTTGATAACGAAGAGGCTTATTTTATTGTTGGTCAAGAAGTACCTATTCTAACTGGATCAACGAGTAGTAGTACTAATAGTAACCCTTTCCAAACCGTTGAACGCCAGGAAGTAGGCATTAAATTACGTGTTACGCCACAAGTCAATGAGGGCAGTGCGGTTCAACTCTCTATTGAGCAAGAAAGCTCCTCGGTCAGCGGCAACACGGGTGTTGATATTTCAATTAATAAAAGGGAAATCAAAACCACCGTAATGGCTGAAAGTGGTGATACGGTAGTTTTGGGCGGTTTAATTGATGAAGACGTACAAGAAAGTGTTCAAAAAGTGCCTCTGTTAGGTGATATCCCTTTTATTGGTCATTTGTTTAAATCTACCAGTAATAGTACTCGTAAACGTAATTTAATGGTGTTTTTACGCGCGACGATAATACGTGATGCAAGTTTAATGAATGAAATCAGTGAAGGTAAATATAATTATATTCGTGCCGATCAAATTCGCAAGCAAGAGGAAGGTTTGTCATTAATGAGTAATGACAAATTACCCATATTACCCGAATGGAATGATGATTTAGCATTACCCCCTTCTTTTAGTGAATATCAAGAGACACTACAGCAAGAGAAAGCCCATTCATCACAAGGTAAGTCAGTAGAAGGTCGCTTGCCAAAAGAGGATAACGAATAATGTCTGAAGACATTATTCAAGCTACAAAGGTAGCCATACAGCAACAGAGTGAACCATTAATTGAGCTTGATAACAATGAACCAAGCGCTATCGCTTGGCGTTTACCTTTTGCTTTTGCTAAGCGCTTTAGTGTTTTATTTAGCAAAAAAGAAACAGGTTACGTTTTACACTGCTTAGCCAATATCAGTTTAGAAACTATTGTTGAAGTCCGACGCATTATTAAAGCCCCGTTTAGTTTTGACGTTCAAGATATCGCCTCATTTGAATTGTTGTTAACTGAGGCTTTTCAACGCGACTCATCAGAAGCGCAACAAATGATGGAAGATATAGGTAACGAAGTCGATCTATATTCGCTTGCCGATGAAATCACAGAAAGCGAAGATTTATTAGAAAATGAAGATGATGCGCC
>DPHE01000038.1:1368-5328 GCA_003521815.1 Colwellia sp. | reverse complement strand
TGAACGTTTATCTATTGTTGATACCGAGCATGGTGCTCAACCGTTATATAACGAAGACAAAACCCATGTACTTGCCGTTAACGGTGAAATATATAACCATAAAGCCTTAGAAGCTGAACTTACCGTAGATTATGACTTTAAAACGGCCTCTGACTGTGAAGTAATACTGCCATTATATAAAGAATTTGGTGTTAATTTCGTTGATAAATTACAGGGAATGTTTGCTTTTATTGTATACAATGAAACTGACAATTCTTATTTAGTTGCCCGTGATCATATGGGTATTATTCCGCTTTACACTGGCTATGATGCTGATGGTAACTTTTATGTTGCCTCTGAAATGAAAGCACTTATGCCTATTTGTAAAACAGTAAGTGAATTTCCTCCTGGACATATTTTAGACAGCCGTGTTGGTAAGTTACAACGTTATTACAAACGTAACTGGCAGGAATATGCAGCGATTAAAGATAACACCACCAGTAAAACAAAAATTCGCGAAGCATTAGAAGAATCAGTAAAAAGTCATTTAATGACTGATGTACCTTACGGTGTATTATTATCTGGTGGTTTAGATTCATCTTTAATTTCAGCTATCACGCAAAAATTTGCTGCTCGTCGAATTGAAGAAAATGATTTATCTGAAGCTTGGTGGCCAAAAGTACACTCATTTGCTTGTGGTTTAGCTGGCTCTCCTGATTTAATTGCAGCGCAAACTGTTGCAGACAGTATTGGCACTATTCATCACAGTGTGGTTTTTACCGAACAAGAAGGTATTGATGCACTTAAAGAAGTTATTTATCATTTGGAAACTTATGATGTGACTACTATTCGTGCTTCTACGCCGATGTATTTAATGGCCCGTAAAATTAAAGCCATGGGCATTAAAATGGTACTGTCAGGTGAAGGTGCGGATGAAATATTTGGTGGCTATTTATACTTCCATAAAGCACCTAATGCACAAGCATTTCATGAAGAGTTAAACCGTAAGCTAGACCGTCTACATAAATTTGATTGCTTACGTGCAAACAAATCAATGTCAGCTTGGGGTATTGAAGCACGTGTACCATTTTTAGATAAACACTTTATGGATGTTGCCATGCGCATCAACCCTGAAGATAAAATGTGTGGCAATGGCGTAATGGAAAAAGCCATTTTACGTGAATCTTTTGAAGGTTACTTACCAAAAGAAATATTGTGGCGTCAAAAAGAGCAATTTTCAGACGGTGTTGGTTACACATGGATTGACGGGTTAAAAGCCCATGTTGAAGCACTTGTTACTGATCAACAACTTGAAAATGCTCATATTAGATTCCCAGTCAATACACCTGATAACAAAGAAGGTTATTACTACCGCACTATTTTTGAAGAAAAATATCCGTTAGTTACTGCTGCGGATTGTGTTATTGGTGGCAAGTCTGTTGCTTGTAGTACTGAAGAAGCACTGGCTTGGGATGAAAGCTTTCAAAACAATGCTGATCCATCGGGTCGTGCAGTATTGAGTGTACATAACGAAAGTTATTAATGAACTTTTAGCTATAAACTTCTCAAATAAAAAGGCTTACTAGTTTTAGTAAGCCTTTTTTTATAATCACATTAATATCTAAACAAAAACGCGAAAAGTTATTCTCCTTACTTCTGTTACTATTGAATATGACTGTTGAGCCTAAGGCTTATACCTTAACACCCTCTACTATCTCCTTCACCAAAGGAGGACCTTGGTAAATAAAGCCCGTATATATTTGTACTAAACTAGCACCAGCAACAAGCTTTTCATTTGCATCGTAACTTGATGCTATGCCGCCTACCCCTATTATAGGTAGTTTATTATCTAATGCTTTAGCCAAGATACTTATCACCGTTGTACTTTTATCTTTAACGGGAGCACCACTTAAACCACCTTGCTCGCTGCCGTATTGAAGTCCTTCAACGCCTTCACGAGATAAGGTTGTATTGGTGGCAATAACACCATCAATATTATTATCAATTAAGCTTTGGGCAATCGAGTTTACTTCATCTTCTGTTAAGTCTGGCGCAATTTTTACAGCAATAGGCACGTATTTTTTATATTGCTTTTCTAGCTCTGCTTGTTCAGTCTTTAATGCTGATAACAATTCATTTAACGCATCGCCATATTGAAGTGAACGTAAACCTGGTGTGTTAGGAGATGAAATATTAATCGTTATATAACTAGCAAAGTCATAAACCTTACGCATACAATGAGTGTAATCATCTTTTGCATTTTCTTCAGGTGTATCTTTGTTCTTACCAATATTAATGCCTAAGACGCCCTTAAATTTTGCAGCTCTAACTTGTGAAACTAAATAATCAACACCTTTATTGTTAAACCCCATACGGTTAATAACAGCGTTAGCCTCTGGTAATCTGAATATACGCGGCTTTGGGTTACCCGGTTGTGGACGTGGTGTTACGGTTCCTACTTCAATAAAACCAAACCCCATTGCTGCAAAGGCATTTATACACTCGCCATTTTTATCTAACCCTGCAGCTAAACCTAATGGATTAGGGAAGTCAATTCCCATTACAGTTACTGGCTTATTGGGGACACACTGCTTATATAATGCATTTAATGGTGTTGAACCAGTTCCTTTTAACCCTTTGATTGTTAACTCATGAATCGTTTCGGCATCAAATTGAAACATAATCTTGCGAATGGCTGGATAAAACATAAAACCTCTAGTTAGTTATGTAATACCAATTGAAATAATGAATACACCACTTAGCGAGAATTAATTCAATTGGTATAATGATAGCTGGAAATAAAAATCCCCACTTAACCTTGTACAATTAAGCGGGGATTTTATCAGTTAAGTAATGTTTTTTAAATTATTTTAATACTTTTTCACAGTTTAAGCTTAAAAGCATTAACTCACGTAGTGCTACTGAGAACATAGCAAACTCATGAGTTTGTCCTACTTTAAAGTCAGATAAAATATGTTGCCAGCGCGTAACAGGTTGTTCATTGATTTCCATCCAAGCATCAAGCATATCATCAAGGTTTTCTACTTTCATATTACAGTCACATTGCAATACAACGACGGTTAATGAGCGTTTTTGCCAATCGAGCTCTTCTCTAAAGGATGCTCTAGCAAGTGCCTGCCAATGATTAGATACTGATTGGCAAGTTATTTGGTCTAGGAACCAATGTAACTCAAGACGAACACCTAATTTGAAGTATAAATGAGCAACAATATCAATATCTTTGCCTTGTTGTTCTGCTATGTCGGCAATATCTAATACTGAAAAAATTGTACTTAATCGCGCTATACGCTGAGAAATAACTTTCGGTACATTTGCTGTAATTAAATCACTTTCAACACGTTGTATCTCTTCAGCTTCTCCTTCTATAATAAAGTCATTAAGCTTTTGAGATAAAACAGCGAATGTTGGTTGGTATAATGCTATTGATTGCTCAATTGATATTGCTTTATTTCGATGACGAAGGAACCAACGCGTTGCTCTTCTAATCGTACGGCGATATTGAAACAACATTTCAGTTTGAATAGCCGTTGAAATTTTATTATTTAAAACTTCAATTTTTTGCCAAAACTCTTCTAACTCAAAAACTGCACAAGCAATAGTGTAAAAATTGGCTATTTCTACGACTGTAGCCCCTGTTTCTTCTTCCATACGATTGACAAAATTAAAGCCCATATCATTACCAATTTTATTCGCTAATTTGGTAGCAATGATTTCTGCACGCAATGGATGTTGCTGCATTTCGTATTGATACTTATCACGTAATTGTTTAGGAAAAGCACTAACTAATAACCGGTTATGATAAGGGTTATCCGTTATCTGTTCATGAACTAGCTCTTCTTTAAGTACCATTTTGCTATAAGCAAGTAAAACAGCAAGCTCAGGTCGTGTTAAGCCATTTCCTTTAGCTATTCTATCAGAAATCTCTTCATCATCAGGAATAAACTCTAATGCTCTATCAAG
>DPHE01000038.1:0-1184 GCA_003521815.1 Colwellia sp. | reverse complement strand
TCGTGGATAAAACGTACTTGCTCTTTCAATTGATTAACACCACTTTTGGCGGTAATAGACAGTGAATGTGTTTGACGATAACAATCTTCAATAACTAAATTACCAATTTCATCAGTCATATCATGAAGTAATTTATTACGTTGTTTAACCGTTAAATCCCCATTTTGTACTAAGCTATTAAGTAATATTTTTATATTTACTTCATTATCTGAACAATCAACACCACCCGCATTATCTATCGCATCGGTATTAATACGGCCACCATTAGCAGAAAATTCAATGCGGCCAAGTTGAGTTAAGCCTAAGTTACCGCCTTCACCAACAACTTTAGCTTGTAGTTCGCCGCCATTAATTCTCAAGGCATCGTTGGCTCTATCACCGACTTCTAAGTGAGTTTCTTTACTACTTTTAACATACGTGCCAATACCACCGTTCCACAACAGGTCAACCTGCATAGTTAACAGCGCTTGGATTAAATCGTTTGGTGACATACTTTGTTTCTGCGTTCCAACCATTTTTTTAATTTGAGGGGTTAATTTAATCGATTTCACATTACGACTAAAAATACCTCCACCTTGCGAAATTAATTCTTTGTTGTAATCTTCCCAGCTACAGCCGGATAAATTAAATAACCGCTCACGCTCTGGATATGTTGTCGTTGAGTCTGGATTAGGATCGATAAAAATATGCATGTGATTGAATGCAGCTTGTAAACGGATATGTTTTGACAAAAGCATGCCATTCCCAAACACATCACCCGCCATGTCACCAATTGCAAGACAAGTAAAGTCTGTACTTTGGCAATCAATGTCCATCTCCCTAAAGTGACGTTTTACCGATTCCCATGCACCTTTTGCGGTAATACCCATGGCTTTATGATCATAACCAACACTGCCGCCAGAAGCGAACGCGTCACCTAACCAAAATTTATACTCATCAGAAATACCATTAGCAATATCAGAGAATGTAGCAGTACCTTTATCCGCAGCAACTACAAGGTAAGCATCATCTTCATCAAGACGTACCACATCAACAGGCGGAACTATTTCACCATTAACAATATTATCAGTGATATCTAATAAAGCGCGAATAAAGGTGCGATAACACTCTTTACCTGCTTCAAATATTTCTTGGCGTGTTCCCTTTGGTAACTGTTTACAAACGAAACCACCTTTAGCACCTAC
>DPHE01000041.1:19725-20662 GCA_003521815.1 Colwellia sp. | reverse complement strand
CTAACGCTACTGGCTAAAGCCGCACGCGGTAGTATGCGTGATTCATTAAGTTTAACGGATCAAGCGATAGCGCAAGGGCGCGGGAATATTACGTTACCTAATATTCAACAAATGCTTGGCGGCTTAGATCAAAACTGGATTTATAAAATTGTTATCAACCTATTAAAGCAAGATGGCATCAGTTTACTGGCGCTCACCCAAGAAATAGCCAGCTGTGCACCCAGTTATAGCCGGTTATTTGCCGAGTTGATTCAATTATTTCATCAAATTGCTATTGTACAGATTGTTGATCAACATTTTGACTTATCGCCTGAGCATGCTCAATTATTGAAAAAATTTAGCCAAGCGATGTCGCCAGAAGACGTGCAACTGTATTATCAAATTTGTGTTAACGGACGCAAAGATTTACCTTATGCCTCGGATGAGCAAGCGGCATTTGATATGACGTTACTGCGACTGTTTGCCTTTAAACCAATGCAGAAAGAGCAATTACCCACAGTACAGACACATTCACTCGCTCCGCGTGCACTGAGCCGTGCAGGCGACGATGGATTTACCTTACCAAAAACACAAGAACAGCAACTCGCGCAAGAAGTCGCTGCTATTGAGCAACAAGCAGCAGAAATGCAAGCCGTGATTACTCAGTCAGAAATAAAAAAAACACCAGAAATACCAGAAATACCAGATATAGCAGCAGAAAAACTTGCTGAGCAAGAGCTTCAACCAACACAAGCACCTGCGCCAGAACTAGAGAAAGAACAAAAACCAGAACAAAAGCTAGAGCAAGTACCACAGGCTCAAAGTACCTCGCAAGCGGAAGAATTTGAAAGTGGGCTTAATGCCGTACTCGCCACGCGAAATATGTTGCGTAGTCGTAAAAAACAACTGGATAAACCAGAAAAAAAGCTCGGTGACGCCATTGCGCGTCAGCCTAATG
>DPHE01000041.1:19034-19435 GCA_003521815.1 Colwellia sp. | reverse complement strand
ATTGATCCCACAACCATTCGTAAAGCGAATCAAGTAGATAAGTGGGCACATATGATTGACTCTATGGAGCTTACTGCACGTTTACGACAATTGGCGATTCATGCCACTATTGATGAAGCATCAACAGAAGAACATTTGATATTATGTTTAAATCAAGCCACAAAGCATTTAATTACCGAATCAGCCCAGCAGCAATTACAACAACATATTAGTCAGTTTTTATCTCGTGAAATTAGCGTGACGATTAACACAGTTGAAGAAACGGTAGCCGATCCTTATCAAATTCAATCACATATCAATGATAAACGTTATGACTACGCGAAAGACTTATTAGAAAAAGATGACATAGTGCAAGCACTGCAACAAGATTTTCAAGCCAGTTTAGATGAAAACAGTATATC
>DPHE01000041.1:14223-18749 GCA_003521815.1 Colwellia sp. | reverse complement strand
CTGAGCTTGTCGAAGGGTTGAAGGGTAAAGCTATAAAATCAAAGAATCATAAATTTAAGGCTCAATAATCACTTTTTTGTTTTGTTGTTTAATCATCTTGCTATAATGCCAATAACAAATCTTATTTACTTAACAATAGACTTTACCGGAGAATAATTATGATGAAAGGTGGCATGGGTAACTTAATGAAGCAAGCCCAACAAATGCAAGAGAAAATGGCTAAAGCTCAAGAAGAGTTAGCTAAGATGGAAGTTGTGGGTGAAGCAGGCGCGGGTATGGTTAAAGTAACCATGACGGGTAGCCATAGTGTTCGTAAAGTTGAACTTGATGATAGCTTAATGGACGATGACAAAGACATGATTGAAGACTTACTTGCTGCTGCAGTAAACGATGCCGTTCGCCGTGTTGAAGCTCAAAATAAAGATAAAATGGGCGCGTTAACCGGAGGAATGCAGCTTCCTCCAGGCATGAAAATGCCTTTCTAAGCGGACATAATATACTCATATGAAATTTAGTCCATTAGTACAAGAACTTATCGACTCGTTAAAATGTTTGCCCGGTGTTGGCGCTAAATCAGCTCAACGTATGGCGTTTCATTTACTTGAACGCAATCGTCGTGGTGGAAGTAAGCTTGCCAATACACTGGCCATTGCGATGACGGATATTGGCCATTGTCAGTCATGTCGTAACTTTACTGAAGAAAATTTATGCGAGATTTGTCAAAGTCCTAAGCGTAAATTAGCAAGCACGTTGTGTATTGTAGAAAGCCCTGGTGATGTGATCGCTATTGAGCAAACGGGTGAGTTTAACGGTAAGTATTTTGTATTGATGGGGCATTTATCGCCCATTGATGGTATTGGGCCCGATGATTTGGGGCTGGATATACTTGCTAAACAATTTGCTAGTGGACAATTTGAGGAAATTATTTTAGCGACTAATCCAACCGTTGAAGGTGAGGCTACTGCGCACTTTATTGCGGAGCTAGCACAGCAATATCAAGTGAATATTTCTCGTATCGCACACGGTGTACCTGTGGGGGGTGAGCTAGAGTATGTTGATGGTAATACCTTATCTCATGCGTTAGCGGGGCGAAAAAATTATGAACTTTAACGTAAAACCCTTGATATCTTCGTTCGTTGCAACCTAGAACACGTAATTTTTATTTTCTATTCCCTTGAATTATTTTCCCTGATCCCCACATCCTTTCTATCGTTCATTTTAACGAATTTTCCTATTTAGATAGGATATAGGTAAGACAACCTGAGTTAACTCGTCGGGCTCTTTACCCAATCATTTACCAAATTGTAAAATTATAAAGGATTCACTTACATGACAGTCGAAAATAAGCCAGTAAATCATGCGTTTGCATCGGATAACGCCAAGATTCTTCAACTAATGATTCATTCTCTTTATTCTAATAAAGAGATTTTTTTACGTGAGTTAGTTTCAAATGCGGCTGATGCTTCTGATAAATTGCGTTTTAAAGCGTTATCAAATGCTGATTTATATGAAGGTGATGGTGAATTACGTGTTCGTGTCAGTTGCGATAAAATCAATAATACGGTTACTATTTCTGATAATGGTATTGGTATGAATCTTGAGGAAGTGATTGAGCACCTTGGCACTATTGCTAAATCAGGTACTGCTGAGTTCTTTTCGCAGCTTTCGGGCGATCAAGCAAGTGACTCACAACTTATTGGTCAATTTGGTGTTGGTTTTTATTCGGCCTTTATCGTTGCTGATAAAGTCACTGTGCGTACGCGCAGAGCAGGCGATGCGGCGTCAGAAGGAACTGAATGGGTAAGTGCAGGGGAAGGTGAATTTACTACGGATACCATTGAAAAAGCTAACCGTGGTACTGACATTATTCTTCATTTAAAAGATGATGAAAGTGAATTTGCAGATGATTGGCGTTTAAAATCTATTGTGACTAAGTATTCCGATCATATTTCTGTTTCTGTGGAAATGCTAACGGCAGAAGAGCCTGCTGTTGAAGCCGTCGCTGAAGAAAAAGATGATGAAGGTAAAGTAACAACTTATGAAGTAGAAGGCCGTGATGCGGTTCCTGCTAAATGGGAGCCCGTTAATAAAGCAACGGCTTTATGGACGCGTGAAAAAAGTGATGTAAGTGACGAAGAATATAAAGAATTTTATAAGCATGTATCACATGACTTTGGCGACCCATTATTATGGGAACACAACAAAGTAGAAGGTAAAACTGAATATACTTCACTGTTATATTTGCCATCAAAAGCACCTTTTGATATGCATAACCGTGAAAAGCAACATGGCTTAAAATTATATGTACAACGCGTATTCATCATGGATGACGCTGAACAGTTTATGCCAACCTACCTTCGTTTTGTTAAAGGGTTACTTGATTCAAATGACTTACCGTTAAATGTTTCGCGTGAAATTTTACAAGACAACAAGGTAACACAAGCTATTCGTAAAGGATGTACTAAGCGTGTTTTGAAAATGCTTGAGAAATTAGGCAAAAAAGATGCTGAAAAATATCAAGGTTTTTGGAATGAGTTTGGTCAAGTCTTAAAAGAAGGCCCGGCTGAAGACATGGCTAATAAAGAGCTTGTTGCGGGTTTATTACGTTTTGCTTCAACGAACGAAAACAGCGAAGTACAAAATGTGTCTCTTGCCTCTTATATTGAACGTATGAAAGAAGGACAGGACAAAATTTATTACGTGGTTGCTGACAGCTTTGCAGCCGCTAAAAATAGCCCGCATTTAGAAGTATTCCGCAAAAAAGGCATTGAAGTGTTATTAATGTCTGATCGTATTGATGAATGGTTAGTCAGTCATTTAAGTGAATTTGATGGTAAGCAGTTACAATCAGTGACACGTGGTGGTTTAGATTTAGGCGATATGGACGACGCTGAAACTAAAGAAGCACAAGAGAAGCTTGAAAAAGAATTTGATAGTGTTGTTACGCGTATTAAAGAAGCCCTTAAAGGTAAAGTGAAAGATGTTAAATTATCTCAACGTTTAACTGATTCACCTGCTTGTATTGTTGCAGATGAAGACGATATGAGTAGTCAAATGGCTAAGTTGATGGCGTCAGTGGGTCAAGAAGTACCAGAGACATTACCCATCTTTGAAATTAATGGTGAGCATGATTTAGTTAAACATGTAGCTGATGAACAAGATGATGACAAATTTAGCCAATGGGTTGAAGTGTTATTTGAACAAGCTATGCTAGCAGAGCGTGGTAGCTTAAAAGATCCGGCAAGTTTTGTGGGTCGCTTGAATAAGCTAATGTTGAGTTTAACTAAGTAAACCTGTAACTATTTAGCCGGCTGTTAATACGTTGTCGTTTGTGCTGAGCAGGTGAGAAACGAACCGTTCGTCGAAGTATAAACGGGTTTCCTGACCCTTCGACGGGCTCAGGGCGAACGGAATGACGCGAGGTGAATAGTTAAGTAAACTTTAGGTTAAAGAAAAAGTAGACTTTAGTCGGAAAAAGGGGCACGTTACTATTAAAGAGTGCTCCTTTTTTGTATAGTGACCTCCGCTAGAAATAATATTTTAAGAATTATTACATTAGTGTGATTAGATAGGCTTTTTAACGAAATAATTGAGATCATTTTACTGTAATTATTTTTACTTATTTTAAACGTTAACATATTAAGGTTAGTTTATATGCGTATTGTACTTCTTGGTGCACCTGGTGCTGGTAAAGGCACACAAGCACAGTTTTTAATGGAAAAATTTGGTATTCCTCAAATCTCTACGGGCGATATGTTGCGTTCAGCAATTAAAGCAGGTACTGAATTGGGCAAACAAGCTAAAGCGGTAATGGATGCTGGTCAATTAGTGTCAGATGATCTAATCATAGGTTTAGTAAAAGAGCGCGTTAAAGAAGACGATTGTAAACCTGGTTTTTTACTTGATGGTTTTCCTCGTACTATTCCACAAGCTGAAGCCATGAAAGAAAATGGTATTTCTGTTGATCATGTACTTGAATTTGATGTGCCTGATGAAGTAATTGTTGATCGTATGGCTGGACGTAGAGTTCACTCTGGCTCGGGTCGTACTTATCACTTAACATACAATCCGCCTAAAATTGAAGGCAAAGATGATGTTACTGGTGATGACTTAGCAATTCGCCCTGATGATGAACCTGCAACAGTACGTAAGCGTTTAGGTATTTATCATGAACAAACTAAACCTTTAGTCAGTTTTTATCAAGCTGAAGCTAAATCAGGTAACTGTCAATATTTAACTGTTGATGGTACACAAGCAGTTGAAGCCGTTAATACATTATTATTAACACAACTAACCTAGTTCATTTTGAGCTTAATTAGTTAACTAAAAAACTCGCTTCGGCGAGTTTTTTATTTTATACAGACTACTATAAAGCTGATCGAGTGATAATTGGTTAAAACTTTTTGTTTGCCATTAGGATATTTTTTCATTGACTAAAGTTTCTTCAATACGCATCTTTATTAGTGATAACAAAGATGCTTTTATTTAGCAAAAAAATATATTAATCATAGGGTTAAAATTATTAT
>DPHE01000041.1:870-14053 GCA_003521815.1 Colwellia sp. | reverse complement strand
TCAAACTCAAACTCAAACTATTTATTATGACGTTGCTGTAATACGGCCATCACTTCTGACAAGTCAATTTTTTGATCGGCAAGTAATACCAGTGTGTGATAAAACAAATCAGCACATTCACCTAATAAATCTTCTTTAGTTTCTGCCACGGCAGCAAGCGCCACTTCTACGCCTTCTTCACCCACTTTTTGTGCCATTTTTGTGGTGCCACGTGAGAATAAATGAGCCGTGTAGCTTTCTTTTGGATCATCTTCTTTTTTACTTGCGATGACTTGCTCAAGTTGGCTTAAAAAGTTTTGCTGCGTTAATTTCTGTTCAGGAAAACAAGACTCTGTACCTAAGTGGCAGCTAGGGCCAATAGGCGTACACGCAATTAATAAGCTGTCTTGATCACAATCACTGAGCACTTGCTGAACGTTTAAGAAGTTTCCTGAGGTTTCACCTTTTACCCATAACGCTTGTTTTGAGCGACTAAAAAAGGTTGCTTTGCCAGTGTCTAATGTGGCGGCTAAAGATTCTTGACTCATATAACCTTGCATGAGTATTGCGCCCGTAGCGGCATGTTGAATAATAGCAGGCAGTAAATTATCCATTTTCTGCCATGCTAAGTCATTAATGTTTTCAGTGGTTACTAACATGGTCTTACCTCAATATTTTGTGATTTCAAATAAACTTTTAAGTCGCTTATTGGGATGATGCCTTTGTGAAAAACTGATGCAGCAAGCGCACCATCAACATCCGCTTGTTGGTAAACATCGCTAAAATGCGCCATAGTACCCGCGCCACCAGAAGCGATTAAAGGCACGTTACATGCTGCTCTGGCTTGTTTAAGTTGTTCAATGTCGTAACCTTGACGAACACCATCTTGGTTCATGCAGTTCAGGACAATTTCACCGGCGCCTAAACTAACCACTTTTTCTATCCAATCAAAGGTTGTCCAACCGGTTTTTTGAGTACGTTTTTCATCGCCAGTAAATTGGTAAACTTGATACTGACCTGTTTCTTTATCATAAAAACTATCAATACCCACAACGACACATTGTTGACCAAAATGATCAGCAAGACGTGATATTAGCGTTGGATCACGAAGAGCAGGAGAGTTAATACTAATTTTATCAGCGCCCATCATTAAAATCTCTTTGGCGTCACTTTCACTTTTAATGCCACCTGCAACACAAAAAGGAATATCAATTACTTCAGCAATACGGCTAATCCAGCTTTTATCAACAACGCGTCCATCAGCACTTGCAGTAATATCATAAAAAACTAATTCATCAGCGCCTGCTTCAGCATATTTTTGTGCTAAGGGGACAATGTCACCAATAATTTCATGGTTTCTAAATTGAACACCCTTAACTACTTTACCATCACGAACATCTAAACAAGGTATTATTCTGCGGGCCAACATGCAATAGCCTCCTCAAGTGTAAATTTACCTTCGAGTAGTGAACGGCCTAAAATAACACCGCTAACTCCTGAGTCAATTAATGCTTTAATATCATCAAGGCTGCCAATGCCGCCAGAGGCTTGCCATTGAATACTTGGATAGTTTTTACAAAGTTCAATGTACAAATCTACGTTTGAGCCACTTAATGTGCCGTCTTTGGAAATATCAGTACATAAAATATGTTTAATACCTGCTTCAATGTAGGCGTCGAGTAAATCTTCTAAATTGACGCCACTGTCTTCAATCCAACCATGTGTTGGCAACGTTTTATTGCCTTGTTCATCAATTTTGATATCAAGAGCAAGAACAATTTTTTCACCGCCATAGATTTTTAACCATGCTAACACTAGCTCTGGTTGTTTAATGGCAAGCGAGCCTATAACAACGCGTGTAGTACCTAAATCGAGTAGTTGTTTAACATCTTCTTCACAACGAATACCACCACCAACTTGTGTGATCATGGTTTCATGATTAACGACGGTTTTGAGTGTAGATAGTTGGCGTTTAGTGCTGTCTTTAGCACCATCTAAATCAACAAAGTGCATAACAGTGGCACCAGAAGCTGCATAAGCTTGCTGGCGTTCTTGCACTGTGGTTTTGTAGTTGGTTTTTTGATTGTAGTCGCCTTGATATAGACGAACTACTTCACCATTTATTAAATCTATCGCGGGGATCATCATAATTTTATAATTCCAAAAAATTCTTAATTATTTTACTGCCTAAGGCACTTGAACGCTCAGGGTGAAATTGACAGCCAATGAAGTTATCTTTGGCTATAATGGCGGAGAACTTGCTGCCATACTCACAACTAGCAAGGGTAAATTCGCTAACGGGAGCTGCATAGCTATGAACAAAATAAAAGTAATCGTCGACACTAATACCTTTTAAAACAGGGTGATCATTCACTGTGATTAATGTATTCCACCCCATGTGTGGCAAACGGTTACCTTGAGCATTTAGTGGCTTAACTTTAGTTGGGATCATACCTAGGCAATCAATCACGGTGTCTTCACTACCTTCAGTTGAGTTTATTCCCTCGGTAGAAGAACGTGTCATTAACTGCATACCTAAGCAAAAACCTAATACCGGTTGCGTTAAGCTTTGTAGGGTTTCAACTAAGCCTTTATCGATAATATTGGCCATGGCATGTTTTGCACTACCAACACCGGGAAAAATAACTTTATCGGCGGTCTTTATTTGTTCAATATCATCAGTAATTGTAGCGGTAAAGCCAAGACGTTCGATAGCAAATTTGACAGAGGATAAATTTGCGCAGCCAGTATCAACAATGACATTATTGCAGTTAGTCATTTACAGTGTTCCTTTCGAGCTAGGTAACTCATCACCATCTACTTTAATTGCTTGACCTAATGCACGGCCAAATACTTTAAATAAGCTTTCTACTTGGTGATGACAGTTACCTTTACTGGTTGATAAATGTAAGGTAATTAACATTGAATCAGCTAAAGAGCGGAAAAAATGCGGCACCATTTGTGTTGACATACTACCAACATTTTCGCTAGTAAACTTGGCATCAAACTCAAGCCAAGGACGACCAGATAAATCAATAGCACATTCAGCGCGACATTCATCCATTGGCAATACAAAACCAAAACGGCCAATACCGCGTTTATCACCGAGTGCTTCTTTTAACGCTTGGCCTAACGCCAATGCGGTATCTTCGACACTGTGATGTTCGTCAATGTGATAATCACCACTAACACTACATTGTAAGTTGAAGCCACCGTGGGTAGCTATTTGATCTAACATGTGATCAAAAAATCCTAAACCTGTGTCTATACTACTGCCGCCTTTTTTGTCTAAATTAACGGTAATATTTATATCAGTTTCTTTTGTGGTACGAGTCACGCTAGCAATACGATCTTGCTCTGATGATCCCAATATTTGCTCGCTAACTTGAGCCCAATTTAAAGAGTCTCGGTTATATTTAATACCCACGATACCCATATTGGCCGCTAAACCCATATCAGTTTCTCTGTCGCCGATAACATAAGAGTTAGTGAAATCAACTAAGCCTTGTTGTAGATAGTCGCTAACTAGGCCTAGTTTTGGCTTACGGCAATGACAGTTATCTTCATCAAAGTGAGGACATAACAATACGTCTTCAAAGATGATGCCTTGCGAAGCAAATAGTGCCATCATTTTATCATGAGGTAAATCAAAATCGGCTTGAGGAAAGCTGTCTGTCCCTAAGCCATCTTGGTTTGAAACCATCACGAGTTTATAACCTTTATCTTGCAGTTTTATTAGCTCAGGAATAACGTTAGGCTCAAATACCAGTTTTTCTAAGGTGTCTAATTGTTTATCAATAATAGGCTCTTCAACTAAGGTACCATCGCGATCGATAAATAATATTTTTTGTTGTTTGTTACTCATGATAATACTTCTTTAAGTTGGGTGATTTCGTGTTCGCTGCCGATACTTATACGTAAACAGTGTTCTAGCTGCATTTGTTTAGATTGATCGCGGATCAAAATATTTTTCTCTACTAAGGTATCAAAAATACGTTGCTTTTCTTGTTGGTTTCGACAGCGAAATAAAATAAAGTTAGCGTCGCTAGCAAATACTTCACTACACCAATTTTGCTCGCTCAACCATAGTGATAGCGTTGCTTTAAGTCTGTTGCAAGCTTGCACGCGTTGGGACATTTTACCTAAATCAGACTTTAATGCTTTACTGGCTATTTCTGCGACGGGCGCTGAAATAGGGTAAGGAGCAATGACTTTACTGAGTAAGGTGACAATCTCTTTACTGGCTAAGGTAAAGCCACAACGTAAACCGGCTAAAGCAAACGCTTTAGATAAGGTTCTTAGTACAATGACATTTTCGTAATGTGCTAATAAATCAATGCTAGTTTGTTCGGGTGAAAACTCTATGTAGGCCTCATCAACCACTACGATAGCGCTGTCTTTAAACAATTCGATAGCCGTGATAATGTCTTTTTTAGATAATAAATTGCCCGTAGGATTGCCGGGTGAGCATAAAAAGACGACTTTTACTTTGCCAACCTTTGATGCTAACGCGTCTAGGTTTAGTTGCATTCCTTGACCTGCGTTTTGTAAAGGAACTTTTACAATACTAGCACCGTGATTTTCAGCGCTTATTGCATACATACCATAAGTAGGAGGGCAAATTAATATACTGTCTTGATAAGCTCGACAAAAACTGCGAATGATCAGTTCTATGCCTTCATCAGCACCACGAGTCGCTAATATTTGTGAACGTTCAAGGCCACAATACTCGCTATAAGCATTGAGTAAATTATCCGGCTGAAAGTCTGGATAACGATTGATGTTGTCACTACTTACTTGATATTCACCTTTACCGGGTGCTTCATTAGCGTTGAGCCATACTTTACTGCTTGTTTGCTTAGCATCACCACTAGCGCCATTAGCATTGCCATGTGAAAACAGCCTACGTGCAGATTGGTAAGGTACCATATCAACAAGCTCTTCACGGGCCAGTTTTTCTATTAAGGTTAGTGCCATGGTTATGCCTTCTCTTCTAAACGTATGGTTACCGCACGTTGATGTGCATCTAAACCTTCAGCGTCGGTTAGTTCAATGATGCATTCAGCTAAGTTGGTTAAACCTGTTTTACTGATTTCTTGCACAGTGTAACGGCGAGAAAAGTCTGCTAAAGATAAACTACTGATCACTTTAGAATAACCATATGTTGGTAATACGTGATTAGTACCACTAGCATAATCACCGGCTGATTCTGGTGTGTAAGCACCCACAAAAATGGAACCAGCATTACGTAAATTCGTTAATAAAGCGTGTGGGTTTTCCGTTTGAATAATTAAGTGCTCAGGGCCATAACAATTTGATACTTCTACGGCTTGCGTTAAATCTTTGGTTAAAATTAACCGCGACTGCTTTAGTGCTTTTTCGGCTATTTCACGTCTTGAAAGTACAGCGACTTGTTTGTTAAGTTCAAGACTAACTTTGCCTATTAACGATTCGCTATCGGTTAATAAAATAACTTGGCTATCGGCGCCATGTTCAGCTTGTGACAGTAAATCAGCGGCGATAAAAGCTGGATTAGCCTTTTCATCGGCAATCACTAATACTTCTGACGGGCCTGCGGGCATATCAATAGCAAAACCAGGTACTTGTTGAGAAAGTTGTTTCTTAGCTTCAGTAACATAACGATTACCCGGGCCAAATACTTTATTTACGGGAGCAATACTTTCAGTGCCATAAGCTAACGCAGCAATAGCTTGTGCGCCGCCGACGGTATAAATTTCAGTGATACCACAAAGCCCTGCCGCAACTAATACTTCATTGGCTAATTGACCATTTTTATCAGGTGGGCAAACCAGTACAGTGCGCTTACAACCGGTTAATTGTGCTGGAACACCTAACATCAGTACCGTTGAAGGTAAGGGCGCTGAGCCTGCAGGAATATACAAACCGACACTTTCAATGGCTTCTGTTTTTAAGGTACAACGAACACCAGGGCACGTTTCAACAAAAACATCTTCTTGGGTTTGTGCGCTGTGAAAACTTTTTATATGGGTATAAGCCGTATTAATGGCTTTTAACCTTTTCTCAGTTAAGGCGAGTTTTGCTTGCTTAACTTGCGCTGCAGTGACCGCTAAAGTGGTTAAGGCAATACCGTCAAATTGCTCAGTTAAGGCAAAAAGGCTCTTATCACCCAGTCGTTTAACTTGCGATAAAATGTTAGCGACTTGCGTTGATAACAAGGCATTATCGGCAATAGCAGGACGAGCAAGCGCATCAATTTTTTGCTGTTCAGAGGTTTCTTGCCAATTGATCGTTTGAGTATTCATAATTATCTCTAAATCTATGCTACATAATATTCATTGTATTTTAACTTCTCAGATCTGCTAAATAATTGAGATTTCAGCACAGGTTTTTAGTTCCAGACAAAACCTAAATACCTACATCCTTGTAGATAAAGCTGTCAAGTTGTGAATCGCCTGAGCTTAGTATGCTAAGTGATGGCGGTAAACAATGAAGACAATGCCACTGAAATTACAATTTTGACGCAGATTAGCCCATCATTTTCTCAATTGGCATCACTAGGATAGAATTACAGCCCAGTTCTTTTAATTTTTCCATCGTTTCCCAGAAAAATGTTTCTGTTGCCACAACATGTACAGCGACTATATCTTTACGACCCGCAAGAGGAAGTATTGTTGGTGTTTCTTTACCTGGCATTAATGCGCTAACTTCACTGATTTTGTCTTTAGGGGCATGTAGCATAATGTATTTGCTTTCTTTTGCTTTCATTACCCCGTTAATGCGAGGAAGTAGTGTATCTAAAATCGCTTGTTTTTCGTCACCTAATGGCTCGGAGCGTTGAATAAGTGACGCTTTAGAGCGAAATACTTCAGCAACTTCTTTTAAACCATTCGCTTCAAGTGTTGCACCGGTAGAGACTAAATCACAAATACCATCGGCTAAACCCACTCTTGGAGCCACTTCAACAGAGCCTTTTAATAAGCAAAATTCAACGTTAATGCCATTATCTTTAGCAAAGCGTTTTAATAACTGAGGGTAGGTAGTTGCAAAGCGTAAACCATCTAAAGACTGTAAGCCGGTGTATTCAAACTCTTCAGGCATCGCGATTGAAAAACGACAGCCACCAAAGTCCAACGGTGTCGTTTTAATATAGCTATTTTTGCTACCGGTAAGTGCCCTTGATAACTCTTCTTCTTCAAGCGTATTATCACCAACAATACCTAAATCACAAACACCATCCATAATAAGGCCGGGAATATCGCTACTACGAACGCGCATTATGTCAATAGGCATATTTTTAACATGTGCAAGTAAGCGACGATCGCTAACATTAAGTTTTAGGCCACACCCCTTAAATAACTTTTGGGTGTCGTCACTAAGGCGCCCTGACTTTTGCATGGCAATGCGTAAACGTGGCTCTGATGTAGTCATTTTGTTAATTCCTAGTTTAATTTTGTAATTTCTAAAGGCGTTTCTAATTCCAGTTGAGTCATGCCTATTCAAGTGGAAGGGATATAAGTACCATTTTCAATTTGCTTAATACGAAAAACCCCCGAAAGATTTCAAGCTCTTCCGGGGGTTTATAAATTTGGTTATTTAGTTTAACTCCACGAAAGGCTGAAGCCCATCGTGAGTTTTCTTTATATATTCTATAAAGTAAACCTGAACGGACTAGTCGATATGATGGTGATGATGTCGGTTATTCAGGTCAATAATCATAGGGTGTTAAATTCAATAGTGTAATGAGATACGTTTTATATTCTCTATGCGTGTACAGTACTGATAAATTTATTAAGCTGCAAGAAATAAATAGCTGTTTTTTATAACTAATGTTTATAAGGTACGTACTTAGAGTTATTACTCTTTTTTTAAATGAACGTTTTTACTTTTTTGTCGATAATATTCGCTTGTAAAATAAGCGATTACGAGTGGGTAAACAGTTCTTAGTGGGTCTTAAAAAAGAATAACAACGACTCGACTAAAAAATAGCTTGATAATGATAAGGCTAAAACAGCAACAAATTTTGATGAGGATTTAGCGTAATTTGAGCCTAAAGAAGAAGTTAACCATTTAGATCTTTATGTTTAATGCTTTATGTTTAAGAGTAAAACAGTATAATTCTCTACTTTCTTAATTCTCATTTGGTTTTACTCGCTATTCATGACGTCTGTAGCCCAAGCTTTTTCACAAAATGGCACACTAGCCAAAGCCATTGATGGATTCTCTCCTCGCCAAGCACAAACGGATATGGCAATGGGTGTTGCCCATGCGATTGAAAAACAGTCTTCGCTTATTGTAGAGGCGGGCACAGGAACAGGCAAAACATTTGCCTATTTAATTCCGGCTTTTCTTAGCATTAAAAACTCGAATAATGATAAAAAAATCATCATTTCAACCGGGACTAAAAACCTGCAAGAACAGCTTTTTCATAAAGATATTCCTCTGGTCAAAAAATCGTTAGCCAGTAATGCACAAATTGCTTTACTGAAAGGGCGAGCTAATTATTTGTGCCGTTATCGATTAGCGCAATACCAAGAAAGCCGTGGCCAGCTTGATGCCAATACCTTAACCGATTTAGTGAAAGTGAAAACGTGGGCCAATAGTACCCAAACCGGTGATATTGGCGAATTAGTGAATGTAACCGAAGATTCTGGCGTTTTTCCTTTTATTACTAGCACGTTAGATAATTGTTTAGCAAAAGATTGTCCTGATTATGAGCAATGTTATTTAGTTAGAGCAAGACAAAAAGCTATTGATGCAGATTTGATTGTAGTGAATCATCATTTGTTTTTTGCTGATATGGCACTTAAAGATACCGGTTTTGGTGAATTAATTCCTAAAGCACAAGTGATGATTTTTGATGAGGCACATCAAATAGGTGATATTGCCAGTGATTATTTTGGTGACGCATTTTCTACCAAGCAATTAGTTGATTTATGTGCGGATGTTTCGCAGGTTTATCGGAGTAAATTAACCGATGTAAAGCAATTAGGGTTAGCCGCAGATAAATTACAAAAAACCTGTCAAGAATTTCGCTTGTTATTTAATTACGATCCTGAGCGTGGCAACTGGCGTGAAAAGTGTCAACAGCAGCAATTTGTACAAAAATTTCAACGCTTAAAAGTTGATTTGGATTTTTTATATCAAGTCATCAAACTGTGTATTTCGCGTAATGAGGCGATTGATAACTGCTTTGATAGGGCTGTCTATTTGTTAGCGCAATATGATGTGATGGTGAATGTTGATATGAACGGCATGAGCTTTTGGTATGAAACGACACCCCGCCATGTGGTTTTACATCAAACCCCGTTAAGTGTAGCAGACAAATTTAGTGCTTATGTGAAAGAGTCTGGCGCAGGTTGGATTTTTACTTCAGCCACACTAGCCGTTGACAACAGTTTTGATCATTTCGCTCAGCATTTAGGTTTACATGACGCGCGTCAATTGCTTTTAGAAAGTCCCTTTGACTACCAACAGCAATCTCAGCTGATTGTGCCGCGTTATTTACCCGAAGCTAATGATAAGAATCGTGCGACGCATTTAGCGCAATTGGCAGAGCCGTTAATTGCTGCCAGTAAAGGTGCCTGTTTTATGTTGTTTACTAGCTATCGAGTGATGCACCAAGTGGCAGAAATTTTAGCCGATAGTATTGATAACCCCTTATTAGTGCAAGGGCAAATGGCAAAACGTGTATTACTTGAGCAATTTGTTGAAAATGACGATTCGGTATTATTAGCTACGGCGAGTTTTTGGGAAGGAATTGACGTTAGAGGTGATCAGCTAACCTGTGTTATTATTGATAAATTGCCTTTTGCTTCTCCCGATGATCCCTTACTGCAAGCGCGTTGTGAAGAGGTGAGAAGACAAGGGGGTGATGCGTTTGCTCAAATACAATTACCGCAAGCTGTTATTGCGCTTAAACAAGGGGTTGGTCGGCTTATTCGTGATGTTAGCGACCGTGGTGTGTTGGTAATTTGTGATAATCGATTAGTCAATCGCCCTTACGGACAAACCTTTTTAAAAAGTTTACCCCAGATGAAACGTAGCCGTGACTTAGACAATGCTGCCAAGTTTTTAGAGAGTATAGTCTAAAGGCAGTGTGTAAAGAGTGTAAATTAAGAGAATAAAGACAGTGTTTGAAAGCATGCTTTACAAACATAGTTCAATTGATAGTGTTTAAGGAAATTAGTAGTGAATTATTTGGCCATTGATGCTTCAACTGAAGCCTGTTCAGTTGCTTTACAAGTAAACGGTAAGCTTTATAGCCGTTATGATTTATGCCCGCAATCACATAGCTTGCAATTATTGCCTATGGTTGATGAGGTATTAACCCAAGCCGGTATTAAGTTATCACAATGTGATGGTTTGATTTTTGGGCGAGGGCCGGGCAGTTTTACCGGTGTACGTATAGGTGTTGGGGTCGCGCAAGGCTTAGCTTTTGCCGCAAACATACCCGTTTTTGGTGTATCAAGCTTACAAGCAATGGCGCAGTTAGCGTTTATACAAGGAAAAGTTAACGGAAAAAGTACCGGTGTTATTGCTGCCATTGATGCTCGAATGGGAGAAGTATACAACGGCTATTTTATGCTGGATGAAAATAACATTATGCAGCCACAATGTGCAGAAGCGGTAACAGCCCCTGAACAATTATCACAGCATTTATCAAGTGTTGTTAATCAGCCTCAATATGGTGTTGGTAGTGCTTGGGACGCTTATAAGGAACCCTTATCGCCATTAAAAAGTAATGGAGGTTCACCCGACGTGTTGTTTCCAAGTGCAGAAGCCATGCTAGCTATTGGTGTTATTTCACTTGAACAAGGTAAAGGGGTTGATGCACAAGATGCACAGCCTGTTTATGTACGTGATACGGTGTCATGGAAAAAATTGCCGGGAAGGGAATAGTTGACTAAATTATACTTATAAATAGGTATAGCGTTTTTAATAAATAGGTGATTTTGGGTCTCGTTAATCAAACGAATAAATCAAAAAAACCTTTTATAGGTTCATTGCACTGTTTGATAAAAATTCAATACAATAAATATTTAGTGGGAATGTTTTAGTGTAATAACGTCTGGTTTTGTTATTATATTATTTCTGATCTCTATATAACTACAAAGAATTTTTAATGTCTACTATCCCCTCAGAGCACACATTAAGCTTCTGGAAAAAATATCACTTTTTTATTCTACTTATTGCAGCCGTTGTGATTAAGCAACTGCCACTGATTTCTATTCCCTTTAATTGGCTAGAAAGCTACTTTCATGAAATTAGTCATGGTATAGCCGCCATTGTGACCGGCGGCAGTGTATTACGTATTCAATTATTCGCAAATGGTGCCGGTTTATGTACTACACAAGGGGGTATAGCTTTTGTTATTAGCTTTGCCGGTTATGCAGGAGCAACACTGTGGGGCTGGGGAATATATAAATTAGCCAGTGCACATCAACGTGCCGCACAGCTGTTTTCGGTGTTAGTGTTTTTGTTAATCGTTAGTTCTATTGTTTTTTGGGGGCGTGATCTTTTAACATGGTTTATTTTAGCGGTGCTGGCCGCTTTATTTTTGCTTACGATTAAATTAACAAAGCTTTATTATTTACAACGATTAATGCAATTGTTTGGCTTGTTAATTTTATTGAATAGTTTATTTAGTCCATCTTACTTGCTTGACGGACGGAATTTAGGTGATGGTGCTGCTTTGGCGACGATGACGTTTATTCCTGAGTTTATTTGGGTATTAATTTGGTTTTCTTTAGCGTTAATTGCGCTGTATTCTCTTTATAAAAGTGCCAAAAAACATAATTAAGGTCATTAAATGTCATCTGTAAACACGCTAGAAGAGGTTAAGTATTCTTTTGATACTATGTCACTACAAGGTATTGCTTGTGGTGGTAGTGAAACGAAAGACAATATAGTGTTATGTCTACATGGTTGGTTAGATAATGCCGCCAGTTTTTTACCCTTGATGTCATACTTTGAAGACGAGTTAGTTAATAAACGTGTTATTGCCATTGACTGGCCTGGCCATGGTAATTCAAGCCATAGAAGTTTGGATGCACATTATCATTTTATTGATTGGGTTTATGATTTATTGCAGTTATTTGAAGTAAACGAATGGCAACAAGTTGATATTGTTGCGCACTCCATGGGGGGAATGGTCGCGAGCGCATTTGCTGCTGCTTTTCCTGAAAAAGTGAAATCATTGACTTTACTTGATTCTATTGGTTTTATTAGTAATAAGGCTGAACAAACTACACAGCAATTACGTGATGGTATGCTAAGCCGCTTTAAGGGCAGTACACTCTATCATAAACAAGGTGATGCTAAGAAAACCCGCTACCATGCTAGTATTAATTCAGCCATCAAAGCACGTGTTAATGTTTCAGATCTTGACTTTGAACAGGCTAAATTAATTGTTGAACGCGGACTGATAAAAGAAGTAGGGGGTTATCGTTGGCGATCGGATGCTCGCTTGCGTAATATCTCACCCTATCGCTTAACATTAAAACAAGCTGAGCAATTTATTCGTGATATTAGTTGTCCGGTACAGCTTATTTACGGCAGTGATGGTATAGAAATGGTCAGCTCGGGCATGAAAGATTTTGGCGATTTATTTCAGAATTTTTCTACTGTCGAACTTAAAGGTGGCCATCATGTGCATATGGAACAACCACAAAAGACAGCTGAATTGATTAAAAATTTTTTAGTTTAATAATAAAGATTGACTCACATTAAAACAACTGTTTAAACTTAACTGGTAGTATCAGTTGGGGTTTGGTAAAGTTAGGTTAGCAGTATTAAAAAATTAAATGCTTCAAGTAAACTGAAGTATAAAAAAACTATAAGCAGTCAACAGGATTGTTAAATAGTTGTTAAAATAACTGATGAGGAAGGTATTATGGAAAAAATATGGCTAGAAAAAAGTTATCCCCCTGGCGTTCCATTTGAGATAAACCCAGATAAATATCCTTCCTTAGTTGCTATGTTTACTAAATATACGACTCAATATAGCGATCAAACGGCATTTATTAACATGGGTTCCCAAATTAGCTATGCTGAATTAGCGCAACAAGCCACCGCATTTGCTGCTTACTTACAACAAGATTTAGGTCTTGAAAAAGGCGATAAATTTGCCATTATGGTACCCAATACGCTGCAATATCCCATTGCCTTGTTTGGTGGTTTACTTGCCGGTTTAACCGTAGTAAATGTTAACCCTTTATATACG
>DPHE01000041.1:0-712 GCA_003521815.1 Colwellia sp. | reverse complement strand
TGTTAACCCTTTATATACGGCTCGTGAGTTAGAACATCAGCTTAAAGATTCGGGTACTAAAGCTATTTTGATTATTGAAAATTTTGCGCAAACATTAGAAAAAATAGTGAATAAAACACCTGTTGAGCATGTGATCATGACTTCTCTTGGTGATCGCCTTGGTCTCGTCAAGGGTGTTGTTGTTAACGCGGTTGTAAAATATGTAAAAAAACTGGTGCCAGTGTTTAATTTACCTGATGCCATTCGCTTTAATGCCGCATTAACTAAAGGTCGCGCCTTAACTTTTAGGCCTGTTGAGTTGTATGGTGATGATTTAGCTTTTTTACAATATACCGGTGGTACAACGGGTGTATCAAAAGGCGCCATGTTAACCCATCGAAACATGGTGGCTAATTTAGAGCAAGCAAAAGCCGCGATAAAACCTATGCTTGAAGAGGGGTGTGAATTAGTTGTTACTGCACTGCCGCTTTACCATATTTTTGCATTAACGGCCAATTGCCTGACCTTTATGACTTTAGGAGGAACTAATTTACTTATTACCAATCCACGTGATATGCCTGGCTTTGTTAAAGAATTAGGTAAGTATAAGTTTACTGCCATTACGGGCGTTAATACCTTGTTTAATGGCTTATTAAATACTCCAGGTTTTAAGGATTTAGACTTTTCAACACTTAAAATGGCCTTGGGCGGTGGTATGGCAGTACAGCGACCC
>DPHE01000089.1:15361-24441 GCA_003521815.1 Colwellia sp. | reverse complement strand
GATTCACCTTGAAACCTCGTCAGTCATTATGCGTATGTTACCGCTGAAATACCTGACTGAGGCTGAGCCTTGGTCTACTTGTCAGCAAACAGGTAGCGCGCCTATTAATGAATTGGTACCAATCAAAGGGCGGTTAATTGAATTTGGTAAACCCGTTACTGATGATACGTTTGGTTGGGATAATGAGTATGGATATGATCAGTTAAACGTTAAGGATTTTAGTACATCCAAGCATGTTGTTTCTAATCAAGAATATTTAGCTTTTATTGAGGCTAAAGGTTATCAGCAACAGGATTATTGGACCGAAGAAGGGCAACAGTGGCTTGCCTTTACGAAAGCGACAATGCCTCACTTTTGGCTTAAAAAAATCAATAACAACAATGAAGAGGTTTATTGGCAACGTAATTTATTAAATGAAATTCCTTTGCCGCTAAACTGGCCTGTTGAAGTTAACTACCTTGAAGCGAAGGCTTTTTGTCATTGGAAAAACAGCCAAAATACAAGTGAAGATAAGCAATTTATCCGGTTACCTACTGAAGCTGAATGGCTTTGCTTACGTGACCATGTAGAAGGTGATTTAACCACTTGGCAAACTATGCCGGGTAATATTAATAACGAAGGCTATGCGTCTTCTTGCCCTGTTGATCAATTTGAACACAATGGGCTGTTTGATATCGTCGGTAATGTTTGGCAATGGACAGAATCAGCCATTGATGGATTTCAGGGTTTTGATGTGCATCCGTTATATGATGATTTTTCTACCCCTACGTTTGACGGTAAACATAACTTAATTAAAGGGGGTTCATGGATTTCTTCTGGTAATGAAGCAACGAAACACTCACGGTATGCTTTTCGACGTCATTTCTTTCAACATGCGGGCTTTCGTTATGTAGAAAGTCAAGGTAATGAATTACCTAACCTTGCTGCCAATCATTATGAAAATGATGTGACTATTTGTCAGCAATTACATGCTCAATATGGACAAGCTAAAACAGCTATGCCATTAGCAGTAAAGAATTATAGCCAACAAATAACCGATGAAGTAATAAAAAGTGTTGAAAAATATCAAGTAGCGACTGAAACTTGCCTTGATTTAGGTTGTAGTGTTGGTCGAACAAGCTTTATGTTAGCGCAACACTTTAACCAAGTCGATGCGGTTGATTTTTCTGCTCGTTATATTCGCCATGGAGTACATTTACAAGAAGGGAAATCAGTCCGTTACACCTTGGAAAACGAGGGGGATATTGTTGATTTTTATGAGTTCAACTTAATGGATGTTGATTTGCCTTGTGGTGAAAACATACTTTTTAGTCAAGGTGATGTGAGTAACCTCAAAGGCGATTTTAAGGGGTATGACGTTATTCTTGCTCAGCATGTACTTGAAAAAAATTATGATCCACGCTCTTTTTTACAGGAAGTACATTCGAGATTAAATGCAGAGGGTTTGCTTATTGTTGTGTCAAGTTATGATTTTAATGAGCAACAAACAAGTAAAGATAACTGGTTAGGCGGGCTAAAAATAAATGGTGAAAATGTTACCGGTTTTGAAGGTTTATCACTAGCACTAACGCCACATTTTACTTTAATTGAACAGCAGCAGTTAACGCGTCCTATCCAAATAAATAAGCGAAATTTCACCTTAAGTTTTCCGCATTTAAGCGTGTGGCAATTGAAGTAACGTTATTCTCTACCTACGCTAATTAGTTTCCCCGGAACGTAAATTTTTTGAAGGGGAAACGACTTATCCTTTGAGCGATAGTACCTTCCTTCCTCTTTTCCTGAACTTCCCCAAAGGCGCACCAAATCAAAACGGCACGTAATTTTTTTGTACTATTTTGGTGCGCCTATATTTTTACCATAACAAAAAATAAACTAATAAATTGATTTTTATCGTTTTATTATATCTGGCATACGAATTGTATTGTAATAAACAGAGAATTCAATGAAAACAATCAATAGAGGTTTATTATGAAAATAGTTAATGCAATCATCAAACCGTTCAAGTTAGATGATGTACGGGAAGCCATTTCTGAAATTGGTGTTGAAGGTATTACCGTCAGTGAAGTGAAAGGCTTTGGTCGTCAAAAAGGACATACCGAATTATATCGTGGCGCTGAGTACCAAGTTGATTTTCTACCGAAAGTGAAATTAGAAATTGCTGTAAACGATGATATTGTTGAACGTTTAGTTGAAACCATCACTAAAGCTGCTTACACCGGAAAAATTGGTGACGGTAAAATTTTTGTTTATGACCTTGTGCAAGTAGTACGTATTCGTACTGGCGAGCAAGATTCAGAAGCCTTATAAGGAGAAGCACTATGGAACAGAATATTTTTCAACTTCAATATGCAATGGATACTTTTTATTTTCTGATTTGTGGCGCATTAGTTATGTGGATGGCTGCGGGCTTCTCTATGCTAGAAGCCGGTTTAGTCAGAGCTAAAAATACCACTGAAATTTTAACAAAGAACATCGCCTTATATGCTATTGCTTGTATTATGTACTTAATTGTTGGTTACGACATTATGTACGGTGGTGGTGTCTTTTTAAATGGTATTGCGCTCGATGGGGCAAGTGATGCTGACGCGTTAGTTGGCGCAGTATTAGCTGAGTCTGCCGAAGCTGGTTTTGATGGCGGTGCAGTTTATTCAAATGCATCAGACTTTTTCTTTCAAGTAGTCTTTGTTGCGACGGCTATGTCAATTGTTTCTGGCGCAGTTGCTGAACGTATGAAGCTTTGGTCTTTCTTAGCTTTCACTGTTGTATTAACTGGTTTTATCTACCCTATGGAAGGTGCTTGGACTTGGAACGGTGAATCTGTCTTTGGTCTTTATACCTTAGGTGATCTTGGCTTTTCTGATTTTGCAGGCTCTGGTATTGTGCATATGGCAGGTGCTTCTGCGGCATTAGCAGGCGTATTATTATTAGGCGCTCGTAAGGGTAAATATACTAAAGACGGAAAAGTAAATGCAATTCCGGGAGCTAATTTACCAATGGCTACTTTAGGTACATTTATTTTATGGATGGGTTGGTTCGGCTTTAACGGTGGTTCAGTATTAAAACTTGCCGACATAAATAGTGCCAACTCAGTTGCAATGGTATTTTTAAACACTAATGCTGCTGCCGCGGCAGGTGCTATTGCTGCCCTAATCTTTGCTAAAATATTATTTAAGAAAGCTGATTTAACCATGACATTAAACGGCGCATTAGCCGGTCTTGTTGCTATTACAGCTGAGCCCTCAACGCCTTCGCCATTACAAGCAACTATTTTTGGTGCTATTGCCGGTGTTATCGTGGTGCTATCTATTCTTGCACTTGATAAAATTAAAATTGATGATCCAGTTGGGGCTATCTCAGTTCATGGTGTGGTGGGTTTCTTTGGTTTACTTATTGTGCCAATCACTAATTCAGGCGCTAGTTTTAGTGGTCAGTTAATTGGTGCAGCAACTATCTTTGTTTGGGTGTTCTGTACCAGTTTTGTTGTATGGTATATTCTGAAAAAGGCTATTGGTATCCGCGTAAGTGCAGAAGAAGAGTATGAAGGCGTTGATATTAGTGACTGTGGTATGGAAGCTTATCCTGAGTTTACTAGAGGTTAGTAATACTAGCGACTGAAAATCTTCCAAGTTAATATTAATATTTTAATTATAAAAAAGCAGCGATTTCGCTGCTTTTTTATTGGTTCAACTTAATTGACTCGTTTTTAATGATCAGTTTTCTTATTGAAAAAGACAGTAAACAAAGTACTGCGAGCCAAGTAAAGGATCCACCACTGCTACTGTCACTATCAGGAATAGGATCGACAGGAGAGGTAAGTAACCTGTTTTTTATCGGATTTAAATCAGTATCGGTTACTTCAGATGAATCTAAAATCTAAATTACTGGCATTATTTACGAGATTAAAAAACCATTTTTCCGTTGCACTGTTTGGTGCATTACCAAGCTTAGCCATAGCAATAGTACCTTTCACGTTCGAATAAACAGGTTCATTTATCATCGAGGGGTTTGTTTGAATACGAGCTAAAGGCCAATGACCGTCAGAAGTAAAGCGCCCCCTTGAACAACAAAACCGGATGAAACGCGATGTATGACAGAATTAGTGTAATCTTGCTCTTCAATATACTAAAAGAAGTTAGCGACAGTTGTTGGCGTGGTTTGATCGAATAAGTTAATTTTAATGGCGTGTTTTGACGTTTAAAACTCAACAATAGTCGCCTTAGCAAGGGCTATTAAACTTAGGTATAGCAGCGAGGTATAAAGGAGTTTTTGAAACATGATTACAGTCTGTATAATAAATATCATTGCATCATAATAGTCGTTGTAAAATAATACAATCGTGCTTTACGTAATTGACTAAACAGTTACATTGAAAAAATATTAGTGCTATAACTGAACGTGAATATTTCTTTATTTAATCATCCACTATTTAGGGTTTACTATGTGGCGCATATTGCTGCTATTTATATTTTTATTTGCAATAGAATTAAGTGTTAAAGCAGAAGGCATTGATAAGCAATTAGCAAAAATTGAACAACAAGAAGATAAAGCCTTCGTTGTTGCTCAACAACTTCATAATCTGGCAGAAATAAATTATGAATTATCCAATCTCAAAAAAGCGCATGAATATGCGACTATGGGAGTGGTGGCGGGTAAAAAAATAGGTCATCAAGTGGTTTATGCGGGTTGTTTACATACGTTAGCTAAAATATTTTTTCACCAAGGTGATATTGAACGTGCTCGCATTAATGTTGAATTATCAGATACGATAGCAAAAAAAATGGGTTTCCAAAGGTTAATAAATGAAAATATAGGTTTAATGTCACTCATTTATGCGCTTGAGGGTAAAACCATCCAGGCATTAAATGCTCAGCTGTCTTATCAAAAAGCAGCATTAAAATTATCAAATGAAATGCTTGATGAGCAAGTAGCGCAATTTGAGTCTGATCAACTAATTCAACAAATATCAGGTTTAGAGCAACGTAAAGTACTTCAGCAATTAGAATTAACTAAAGAACAGCAGCAACATCAATTCATTCTATTAGGAGTTGCCTTTTTATTGATGGTCTTATTTTTGATTTATCGTCGTTACCTTGAAAATAGGTTAACCAGAGATTTAGAGAATAGAGTTAACAAGCGGACAGAAGCATTAGTGTTTTTCACCCAAGAATTAGAAAATGCCAATACGTTCAAAAATCAATTTTTAGCGAATATGAGTCATGAAATTAGAACACCTCTGACCGCAGTTATTGGTCAGTCAGAAGCCATTATCTATGGTGATTTTGATGATATTAGTCTAGTTAAAGAAGTTGAAGTTATTCATAATAATAGCCTGCACTTACTGCAATTAATTAATGATATTTTAGATTTAAGTAAAATAGAAGCGAACAAATTTGAGTTAGAAAACAGGCAGCAAAATTTACACGAAATAGTAGATAGCTTAAATGATATCTTGACAAAACAAGCACAGCGTAAAAATTTATCATTTACCATTACCGATAGCTTACCTAGCCCTTTTATTATTAATGTTGATGGCCTAAGGTTGAAACAAATTCTAATCAATATTTGTTCTAATGCAATAAAATTTACTAGTGAAGGTTGGGTTACTTTAGACATTGCTATCATAAATAATACCTTGCTCTTCACTGTAACGGATACAGGAATTGGTATGGATGAAGAGCAACAAGCAAAAATTTTTAATAGTTTTACCCAAGCTGATAATAGTATTAATCGCCGCTTTTCAGGATCTGGTTTAGGGCTGTTTTTGTCTGAACAATTGGCCAAAATGATGCTAGGTCAAATTACAGTTACTAGTGAAATTAATCAAGGGAGTACGTTTGTTTTTAAACTTCCTTTTGGTGAGTATTCCTCCACATCAGTCAACATAGACAGTCCTTTGCGGCTATCTCATGTTTCTTATGATAAAAAACGTTATAGTGGAAAAATTTTACTTGCAGAGGATCATGATGATAATAGACGATTAATTACGCGGTTGTTAACAGGTTTGGGATTAGAGGTGTTAAGTGCTAGTAATGGACAAGAAGCCGTTGAGTTGTTTGTTAAGCACAACCCCGCTTTAACTTTACTCGATATACAGATGCCTGTAATGAATGGTCTACAAGCATTGCAGAAGTTGCGGGAACTTGGTTTTACTCTCCCTATTTATGCACTGACCGCTAATGTTATGTCTCATGAGATAATAGATTTTTTAGCATTGGGTTTTGATGGATATTTAAAAAAACCGATAGAAAGAGATATGTTTTTAGCGACTATTGATCAATATTATCCTGAGCAGATAGCAGCGAAAAAAGAACAGGATACTACCCTTAATGATTTCGATATAACAGATATTAGGCAATCATTTATCGTTAACTTGTCGCAAGATAAACGGGATATATTACAGTACAGTGACAATAAAGATAATGATAGCTTAGCGAGAGCTGCTCATAAAATAGCGGGGGCGGCAACCATGTTTGGCTTTGTTGAGCTATCGCAAAGTGCCCTTGAATTAGAGCAGGTAATTAAGTTGGAGGAGATTGATGTTGTTGAGGAGCTAGCCCATTGCTTACTTGATGAAATTAGCTTAATTCAACAGAGTAACAAAATTAAGAGTGATTGATAAAAACAAATTGCAGTTATTCACAAGGATTGCTTCACATTGTTATTGGTTATTGAACGTATGCCTTGATAACAACTAACAACAGCTTTTTTGACATAATAATGACAGCGCTTATAGGGTAAATAAAACCCTAGGTTTGCGTGAACAGAACTATCTTGATATAAGTTCACTTTTTAATCACTTTAAAGATGAACAGGGAATGTTAAATGAGGTGATGTGCCAATATAAGCATGATTTATGACAAGTGTTCTAACCAGGATACTTTTTTTTGTGTACAATAAAGAGAGGTACATTTAACACCCTTAATTTTAGGAATTTCAGATGGCTAGAGAACAATTTGGTATTTGCGCTGAGCCTAATTTACATGGCAGTTATCTACTTTTTAATGCATTAGATCATAAAAATGCTTTTATCCGGGCGGCATTATCTCGTTTACCTGCCTTGTTTGAAGATTATGCAGATCAATATTCAGAAGCAAATTTAACCGGCGTTGTTGCTATTGGCGCTAATTATTGGGATGAATTTTATCCGCAAACGCGCCCTGCATTATTAGAACCCTTTCCATCAATGAATAGTGATGATCGCGTAGCACCGAGTAGTAATGTTGATATTTATATCGAAATCCGTAGTGATCGTGCAGATGTTAATCATATTGTTTGTTCTAAAGTTTGTCAGCTGCTTGCTGACAGTGTCGAATTGATTGAGCAAATACAAGCATTTCGTTTTTTAGATGGTCGAGATTTAACCGGTTTTGTTGATGGTACTGAAAATCCAAAAGGAATGCATCGTAGAAATGTCGCTTTAGTGAAAGATTATGATGACGCCACCTTTTCAAGTGGTAGCTATTTGCATACACAACGATATCAACATAATTTAACCCTTTGGAACTCATTGAAAAATAAAGAACAAGAAGACACCTATGGTCGCACCAAGCTGGATAATATTGAGTATAAAAGTGAAGATAAACCCTTAACTGCTCATACTAAGCGTACAAGTTTAAAGGATGAGCAAGGTAATACTCTTGAAATTTTAAGGCAAAGCATGCCGTATGGTGACATGAAGTGCCAAGGGTTATTTTTCGTCTCTTATTGTCATTCACCAAAACCATTTTCTTTGATGTTAAAAAGTATGATTCATGGTGATGGACATGGCAATGTTGATCATCTGCTTAAATATACCCAAGCTGAAACTGGAGCGGCTTTCTTTGCCCCTAGTTTAACTTTTTTGACGGAACTCGAAATGATTACTGATCATAGTGAGCCAATATAGTGTTGGTAAGGTCTTAGACGGTACCTACATTAGACACGCCTATTAGCACTTGCATTATCCAATAACTAATACTTTACCGGTACCATTAGCAGCTAGCCTTGTTCTATTAACTCTATACCTTCAAAGTATTTTATAATTGAGTAAAATTGATCATTGCTTCACGTGAGTGACCCGAGGCTTTAAGCTCACCTAAGTAATGTTGCCAGCGTTGATCATGCTCTTTTATGAGCAATTCAAGATGATTTGAAGAATAAATAGCACTGTGTTGATCATCAAAAGTAAGCCGATAACCGTGTTTGCCAACATTTTCTATTGTGGTCAAGGTTATCGATTTTTTATGGGTAACCAATGCTGGTTGTTTATTAGCCGCTGTTGGAGTAAATACGCGTAAATATTCAAAGCTTAATTGAGCAACCTTACTCTTAACGATAGTAAGAGTAAGGTTTTTGTCCGTATTATTGATAATAAAACCGGTAATAATCATAGGGTTTATTGATAACTCACAACGTTTAAAGTTTTTTGTTTAGGTTTACAGTATAAAGCGGCTCAAATCTTCGTCTTTTACCACTTCACTTAATATGTTATCAACATAACTTTTGTTGATAAGTATGGTTTCACCTGAGCGTTCATCGGCATGAAAAGATAACTCTTCTGTTAAGCGTTCCATCATAGTGTGTAGTCTACGTGCACCAATGTTTTCTGTAGTTTCGTTTACTTGCCAAGCAGCATTGGCTATCGCCTGAACACCATCGTCGCTAAAGGCAATTTTTACGCCTTCAGTCTCTAACAGTGCAATATATTGCTCGGTTAGTGAAGCGAAAGGTTCAGTTAAAATTCTAGCAAAATCATCAGAGGTTAACGCTTTTAATTCAACACGAATAGGTAAACGACCTTGTAATTCTGGAATTAAATCAGATGGCTTAGCCATTTGAAATGCTCCTGAAGCAATGAATAAAATATGATCTGTTTTTATCATGCCATGCTTAGTGCTAACCGTTGAGCCCTCTACTAACGGAAGCAAATCACGTTGTACACCTTCACGTGAAACATCGCCACCACTATTACTGTCAGCGCGTCGACAAATTTTGTCAATTTCATCAATAAAAACAATACCATTTTGCTCTACTGCATAAATTGCTTTTTGTTTAATGTCATCGTTATTTACTATTTTAGATGCTTCTTCTTCTTGTAGCGC
>DPHE01000089.1:13854-15134 GCA_003521815.1 Colwellia sp. | reverse complement strand
CTTTGTAATTGTGACGTCATGTCTTCCATACCAGGAGGAGCCATAATTTCAACGCCAACTTGTGGTGCGGCTAAATCTAGCTCAATTTCTTTATCGTCTAGTTTGCCTTCGCGTAATTTTTTACGAAAAATTTGACGAGTATTACTCTCTTCACCTTTTTCATCATTACCAAAACCATCACGAGCAGGCGGTAATAAAATATCTAAAATACGTTCTTCTGCCGCTTCTTCCGCTAGATGTTGCACGCGACTCATTTCGTCTTCTTTAACCATCTTGATCGCCATATCGGCTAGATCTCGAATAATGGTCTCTACTTCTTTACCGACATAACCCACTTCGGTAAATTTTGTTGCTTCAACTTTAATAAAAGGCGCACGGGCTAATTTAGCTAAACGGCGAGCAATTTCAGTTTTACCAACACCTGTTGGGCCAATCATCAAAATGTTTTTTGGGGTGACTTCGTTGCGTAAGTCTTCATTCAACTGCATACGGCGCCAGCGATTTCTTAAAGCGATAGCAACAGCGCGTTTAGCATCACTTTGACCAATAATATGGCTGTCTAATTCATGAACAATTTCACGTGGTGTCATATCTGACATATTTTAATCCTCATTTCGTCTTGGTTTCGGTACCAAGACAATAATTTTGTCACTTGTAACGGGTACTATCGCTATAATTATAACTCGTCTATGGTTTGTTCTTGGTTGGTGAATACACAGATGTTACCCGCAATAGTTAATGATTTTTCTACTATTTCTTTTGCGCTTAATTCGGTGTTTTCTAATAAGGCGGTTGCTGCAGATTGAGCAAAATTACCACCACTACCAATGGCAATTAAATCGTTTTCAGGCTGAATAACATCACCATTACCAGTGATGATTAATGAAGCCGTTTCATCAGCGACAGCAAGTAATGCTTCAAGTTTTCTCAAGGCGCGATCGCTGCGCCAATCTTTTGCTAATTCGACAGCCGCTTTGGTTAAATGGCCTTGATGTTGTTCAAGTTTACTTTCAAAACGTTCAAATAATGTAAAAGCATCAGCTGTACCGCCGGCAAAACCAGCAAGCACCTTGTTGTTGTATAAACGGCGTACTTTTTTAGCATTTCCTTTCATCACGGTATTACCAAGTGATACTTGCCCATCACCACCAATAGCTACTTTGCCATTGCGCCTAACTGAAACGATAGTAGTCATATTAACTTCCAATCTGAAAAATTTATTTTTTAATGTAAATTAAATTGGGGTAATTGCTAACTTTTCAAGGAGGGAGTTAAATTAT
>DPHE01000089.1:9619-13690 GCA_003521815.1 Colwellia sp. | reverse complement strand
CAAGGAGGGAGTTAAATTATTTCCATAATAGAACTTGGCAACGAGTGATACTGTTATTTCTTAATTTGTGTTTATCTTGTTCAGCTAATCGTTTACGTGAGTAGGGGCCTAATATCACTTTATACCATGTCCCGTTACTACTAATAGATTTCTTTATAAATGCTTCAAGTCCTACAAAAGCAATCGTTGCTTTTAGTGTTTCAGCGCGTTCAATTGTTTTGAATGAGCCACACTGTAACCTATAAGGACCTTTTTGGGTTACTTCGTATTGACCCACTTCAATTTCTTTGGTTTTTAGGTTTTCAACGTAGCTCCATTTTTCTTTCGGTGCTGTAGGTAAATGTGCTTCTTTTGAAGCTGGCGCAGTTGTTTCAATTTGAATAGGAGCTTTAGTTTGCGGACTGGTTTTTAAAAACCACAAACCATAGGCAAAGGCGGCAATTAATATCATAACGGTAAAACCAATAAGTTTGGCTTTAACTGTTGATCTAGGGGCTGGAGTAGGTGTACTTTTTTTGTAAGGATTGTTTTTTTTATTTTTTGCAGGTTTGCGAGCAATATAATCTTGATTTGGCATGAATAACAGAGGAGTCGCGGAAAAGTTTTGTTATTCTAACGTGTCACCAGTTTAAATCAATAGGGTCTATATCTAAACTCCATCGTACTTTAGGTTGAAATTCGTTATTTGGTATTGCAGTTAATAACTGCACAATAGCGACATGTAACTCTTTTCTGGATTTTGCTTGCAGGATTAGATGGTAACGGAATTTACCCGCTTTTTTTTCCATTGCCGCAGGCACAGGGCCGGCAAACTCACAGTTGATTAACGTTTGCTCAGTAAGTATTCGTAAAAATTTTTCAGGATAACTCGGGTAATTTGCTTCAGCGCGGATCAATGCTTGAAAACTAAACGGGGGTAATCTTGCTTGTTTACGTTCAATTAACGCTTGTCTGGCAAAATGTTGATAGCCGTTATGCACTAGATCTTGTAATAAAGGATGATCAGGATAACTGGTTTGTACAAGTACTTGTCCTGGCTTACTCGCACGACCCGCACGACCTGCAACTTGAATAAGCAATTGAGCCATGTTTTCGCTTGCACGAAAATCAAAACTAAATAACGCGCCATCGCCATCCAATACAGCCACTAACGTTACATCCGGAAAATGATGACCTTTGGCAAGCATTTGCGTACCAATCAATAGTTGATGTTTTTTCTCGGTAATTTCTTGTAATAACTTTGTTAACTCGCCCTTTCTTCGAGTACTGTCTCTATCAATTCTCACTACGCTTACATCAGGAAATATTTCACTGATACGTTGCTCAAGTTGTTCTGTTCCTTGTCCAACCGGTGCAATACGAATACTGCCACAGTTAGGGCATTGTCTTGGTACACGTTTTTGGCTACCACAGTGATGGCATATCATTAACTGCTGTTTTTGATGAAAAGTGTAAGGTTTATCACAGCGTTGACAATCGCAAAGCCAATGACATTCTTGGCAATTAATCGCTGGCGCATAACCACGACGATTTAAAAACACGAGTACCTGTTCACCGCGCGCTAGTGTTTGTGTTATTTCATGTTTCAAACTACCGGAAAGGCCAAACTCCATTTGCTGTTTGGCCACATCAATGAGTGATATTTTCGCTTTACTGCTTTGTCCTGCGCGTTTGTGTAATTGATGGTATTGATATTTTCCTGAAAGGGCATTTTGTAGCGATTCAAAACTGGGCGTAGCGCTACCTAGCACAATGGGGATATTTAATTGTCTGGCACGTAAAATAGCAATGTCTCGTCCGTGATAACGAAAGCTGTCTTGTTGTTTTAATGAACTGTCGTGTTCTTCATCAACAATAATCATACCCAATTTATGCAGTGGAGAAAAAACTGCAGAACGGGTACCAATGACAATAGCGGCACTATTTTGTTGAGCATTAAGCCAAGTGTCTAAACGTTCAGTGTCGTTTAAGTTGGAGTGATGTAAACAAATAGGCACATTAAATCGTTGTTCAAAACGCAATAACGTTTGTGGCGTTAGGCCAATTTCAGGCACTATCACTAACACTTGCTGATTATTAGCGAGTACTTTTTCCATCGCTTGTAAGTAAACTTCGGTTTTGCCTGAGCCGGTAATACCATCAATTAAATGACAAACAAACTGTTCAATATATTGATTAATTGTCGCAACAATCATTGCTTGCTCGGTAGAGAGTACTTGTTTGTTTTCTTCTGCTAATGCGTGTTCTTGCCAAATAAATTGACAAGGTTGCTGCTTAGCTTCTGTTATTAATGCTTTAGCGGTTAGAGCATTAAGTTGGGTTTTGCTATAGCCTAAAGTGCGTAATTCAGCCCAACTTATGCCTTGATGTTGATCTATTAATTGATAAAGTGCGTATTGTTTCGGCGCTTTTGTTGCTAGTTTAGTCAGTTGTTTTTGAGTTTCATCTATAATTTTTACACTATGCCACACCATGGGCGGCTGTATATCTAATGTCTTAACTTGGCGTAATAATTTAGGTAACGCTTGCTGAAACACATCTCCGATTGGATGATGATAATAATTCGCGCATAATTTCAAAAAAACCACCAAAGAATCACTTAAATGAAATGTATCATTAAGGCGCTTTGAAATAGGTTTTATTTTTTTTGCATCAATATCACATTCATTATTTACGGATACAACAATAGCAATAACGTGTCTTGCACCAAAGGATACTGCAACCCGTTCTCCAATATGAATTGGTGGTTGTTGCATATCAATAGGGATTTGATACGTAAATAGCTGTCGCATGGGCACAGCAACCGCAACTTGCACATAACGTGTAGGTACTCGATGGTTAGATGCTGCTTGAGATGAAATTATTTGTTCCGACACGTGATAAATAAAAGTAATTATTGTTTTTAGTACTGACTATCTTATCGTAAATCCTGCCTTTTATTAATAAGTCTTTTTTTAATCAATTTTTTGTAGCTTTTGCTTGTAGTCGTTGTTGTGATCCTTTATTATTCGCCCCCATTAATTTTACACCGTATGGTGCTTGGCGTTTTCTATTACTACTTTTCTATAAGTTAAGAGTAATAAAGCGGCTGAGTGGCGATACGCCCAATTTCTCGAAAGAGATAGAGGTTCCCATGAAAGAAGGCATTCATCCTAATTATGTTGAGTTTACAGCAACTTGTTCTTGTGGCAATGTTATAAAAACTCGCTCAACAGCTAAAAAAGACATTCATTTAGACGTATGTTCTGCATGTCACCCATTTTACACTGGCAAGCAAAAAGCGGCTGAGTCTGGTGGTCGTGTTGATAAATTCAACAAACGTTTTGGTGCTCTTAGTAAGAAGTAAATTTTACTTTTTATGTTATTTGCTACTTGTAGCAAAGCAGCAAACGAAAAAAAGCGCCTATTGGCGCTTTTTTTGTGGATAATATTTGCACAATAACTGTTTATAACTAAATTCCCTACTTAAAAAGTATATTTTGTCTAACTCAACGGTTATCTCTGCTCAAAAGTGCTTTCCCACCTCACTAGGATAAAAGTATATGATCCAGCGGTGAGTTTTTTTGTAAATATTAATAAATAGGCGTGATCTTCTCAGTAATGTTCTGTATAATCGCGCTCCCTACGTTACAAACTGTCTTTTATTACTTTTAAGCTAGCTTATAAGTAATGATGGGCGTTAGACTCGATACTCGAAGGGGTAATTGCGTAGTCTATTATTAACCGGCAGGACAAACAGTTAGGTTTGACTTGCTATTTAAGTAACACATTTAATATTGGGTTTTTCTAATGAAAACTTTTGTAGCTAAACCAGCAAGCGTACAACGTGAATGGTTCTTAGTGGACGCCGAAAATAAAACTTTAGGTCGTATCGCTACTGAAATTGCAAGCCGTCTACGCGGTAAGCATAAAGCAGAATATACTCCTCATGTTGATACTGGCGATTATATCGTTGTTATTAATGCTGAGAAAGTACGTGTAACGGGTAACAAAGCGAAAGGTAAAATTTACTACTCGCATACTGAATTCCCTGGTGGCCTTAAGCAAATTAGCTTTGAAAAGCTAATTGAA
>DPHE01000089.1:0-9463 GCA_003521815.1 Colwellia sp. | reverse complement strand
GCTAATTGAAAAAGCGCCAACACGTGTACTTGAATTTGCTGTTAAGGGCATGTTACCTAAAGGTCCTTTAGGTCGCGAAATGTTCCGCAAATTAAAAGTGTATGCCGGTGCTGAGCACGCGCATACAGCACAACAACCACAACTTTTGGAGCTTTAAGCAATGGCTGATAATCAATATTACGGTACTGGTCGTCGCAAGAGCTCAACTGCTCGTGTGTTTATGAAAGCTGGTAACGGTGCAATCACAATTAACAAACGTGACATTTCTGAGTACTTCGGTCGTGAAACTGCTCGTATGGTTGTTCGTCAACCATTAGAGTTAGTTGAAATGTTAGAAAAGTTTGACTTCAACATCTCTGTAGTAGGTGGTGGTATTTCTGGTCAAGCTGGCGCGATTCGTCACGGTATTACTCGTGCATTAATGGAGTTTGATGAAACTTTACGTGGCGGTTTACGCGCGGCTGGTTTTGTTACTCGTGATGCTCGTAAAGTTGAACGTAAGAAAGTTGGTTTACATAAAGCACGTAAGAAACCTCAGTTTTCTAAACGTTAAAATCAATTTTTTCGTATTTTATACGATTTTAAAAAACCGACTTTTAGTCGGTTTTTTTATGTCTTTAATTTATAGTTACTATTGATTGAAAAAATTTTTTTACTATTATTTAGTCCCCATTGTTATTAATTTCAATTTTTTTCTATTTTTACAGGGCTAAGTTCCTTTTTACCTTGTAAAAAACCCCCTATTTCTTTATGATCGTAAAAATTTTTGTCGATATACCGTTTGGTATAAATCTGATCAAACAATAATAGTAGCTATATGGATTTTTAAACGTTCCTTTTGTACGTTTTGTTAGTGAATAATTCTTGTTTGATAATCATTATGAATTGGAGAGTGTGAATGAGCAATGTGCCTGTAAATAACGGCCGCCGTCGCTTCTTAACAGCGGCCACTGTCGTTGTTGGTGGTGTTGGTGTAGCCGGTGTTGCTGTGCCTTTCATTGGTTCCTGGAATCCTAGTGCTCGCGCGAAAGCTGCGGGTGCTCCAGTTGAAGTCAATGTAAGTAAGATAGAGGCAGGACAATTAATCCGTGCCGAGTGGCGTGGAAAACCTGTTTATGTCGTTCGTCGAACGGAAAAATCTGTTAACGATTTAGCTAAGCATGATGATCAATTGCGCGATCCTAATTCAGAGAAAGCACAACAACCCGCCTATGCAACGAATGCTTATCGCTCAATCAAGCCAGAATTTTTGGTAGCGCTAGGTGTTTGTACACATTTAGGTTGTGCTCCTACTTATCATGGTGGTGATTTTGATCAATTCGTCGAAGGCGTGAGTGAGGGGTTCTTCTGCCCATGTCACGGTAGTAAATTTGATTTAGCTGGCCGTGTATTTCAAGGTGTTCCTGCACCATTGAATTTAGTGGTTCCTGAGCATTCATTTCCTAGTGAAGACACCTTATTAATTGGTATTGGCTCTGATGTCAGTAAGGGAGAAGCATAATGTTAGCGAATTTTATGGCTTGGATAGACAAGCGTCTGCCTGTAACCGATGCTTGGAATAAGCATGTAGCACAATACCCAGCACCAAAAAACTTTAACTTTTGGTACTTTTTTGGTTCATTAGCCATGTTAGTGCTAGTAAACCAAATTTTAACAGGCGTATGGTTAACGATGAACTATGAGCCTTCAGGCGAAGGTGCATTTGCTTCTGTTGAATATATTATGCGTGATGTTGATTATGGTTGGTTGTTGCGTTATATGCATTCAACAGGCGCTTCGGCATTTTTTATTGTGGTTTATTTACACATGATGCGTGGCCTTATGTATGGTTCGTATCAAAAACCACGTGAACTATTATGGATCTTCGGTATGTTGATCTTCTTGGTATTAATGGCTGAAGCATTTATGGGCTATTTATTACCTTGGGGTAACATGTCGTACTGGGGGGCACAGGTAATTATATCGCTCTTTGGTGCAATACCTATTATTGGTGATGATTTAACGCTATGGATTCGTGGTGATTATGTTATTTCGGGTGCTACCTTAAATCGTTTCTTTGCTTTACACGTTATCGCACTGCCATTGGTTTTAGTTATCTTAGTATTTTTACATATTCTTGCTTTACATGAGGTTGGTTCTAACAACCCAGAAGGTATAAATATTAAGAAACCTAAAGGTAGTGTTAAGCCAGAAGAACTCAGTAAATTTAAGTTCCATAAGCAATATTCTGAAAAATACGATATTGTTGATGCTATCCCGTTCCACCCTTATTATTCTGTAAAAGATATTATGGGTGTTGCTGGTTTCCTTATTTTATTCTGTTGGGTTATGTTCTTCGCACCAGAAGGTGGCGGATATTTCATGGAAGCACCAAACTTTGAACCAGCGAATGGTTTGAAAACACCTGAACATATTGCACCGGTTTGGTATTTTGGTCCTTTTTATACCATTTTACGTATTATTCCGGATAAGTTATTAGGTGCGGTTGGTATGTTCTCAGCGATAATTGTGCTTTTCCTTCTACCATGGTTTGATCGTGGTGTGGTTAAGTCAGTTAAATATCGCTCTAAATTGCATTTATTCAACCTAATTCAGTTTGCGATCAGCTTTATTGTGTTGGGTGTTTTAGGTACTTTACCGGCATCTCCAGCGGCTAACTTAATTGGTACTATTGCTACGTTTGGTTATTTCGGATTCTTTGTTGCACTTTGGTTTTACTCTAAGAATGAAAAATGTAAACCAGTACCAGAGAGGATTTCACACTAATGAAAAAATTACTTATAGCAATATGTGCACTTGTTCCTATGCTTGCTTTTGCCGCAGGCCCAAGTATTCCTTTGGATAGTGCCAATAATGACTTAACTGATAAAGAGTCGTTGAAAAATGGCTTTAAAACCTACATTAACTATTGTTTAGGTTGTCATCAGTTGCAATATCAACGTTATAACCGTACTTTTAAGGATTTAGGTATTGAAGACGCTGACGGTATTGAAAACTATATGTATACCGGTGAGAAAGTCGGTGATCATATAACTAATACTATGCCGAATAAAGAAGCGGCGAAATGGTTTGGTACTGCGCCACCTGATTTAACACTTGAAGCACGTTTACGTAGTCCTGATTGGATCTATACTTACTTACGTTCATTTTATATGGATGACAAACGTCCATTTGGTGTGAACAATAAAGTGTTTAAAGATGTTGGTATGCCACATGTATTGCAAGATTTGCAAGGTGTTAGCTCAATTGATGAACAGGGTAATATATCGCCAGCATTAGGTGGAAGTTTAACAACAGAAGAATATGATGTTGTTGTACGTGATCTAACTAACTTCTTAGAGTACGTTGGCGAGCCAAGTAAACTTGAACGAAAAAGTATGGGCGTTAAAGTCTTAATGTTTTTGTTTATTTTCTTTATTGTTGCTTACTTACTTAAGAAAGAATATTGGAAAGATATACACTAAAAAGTTACACGTCGTAGGTTGTACTTAGATACGACAAGATAATTTATTGGGGGCTTTGTGCCCCCATTATCCGTTTATTGAGTAAGTAGTTTTACAATTAGGAGGCCTTATGGCCGTAGCAGCAAATAAGCGTTCAGTTATGACGTTATTCTCGCATGCTGATGATATGTATAGTCATCAAGCACGTATAGTCTTAGCCGAAAAAGGCGTTGGTGTTGATATCAATTTTGTTGATTTAGCCCATTTGCCAGAAGATTTAATTAACCTCAATCCTTACGGGACAGTACCAACTTTAATCGATCGTGAATTAGCATTATATGAAGCTAAAATCATTATTGAATATTTAGATGAGCGCTTTCCTCACCCGCCATTGATGCCAGTTTATCCTGTATCACGTGGTCGTAGCCGCTTAATGATGCATCGTGTTGAAAATGATTGGTATAGCCTTGCTAAAATTATACTCTCTGGCCCTGCTGATAAAGCACAAAAAGCGCGTGTAGAATTAAAAGAAAGCCTGTTAAGTATCGCGCCTATTTTAAATGAAGCACCTTACTTTATGAGTGAAGAATACAGTCTAGTTGATTGTTATATCGCTCCATTACTATGGCGTTTACCTGCTTTTGGTATTGAGCTTGATGGAGAAGGTTCAAAAGAACTTAAAACGTACATGCTACGTTTATTTGAACGTGAATCATTCCAAGCCTCATTAACTGAAGAAGAACGTGAATTACGCTTTGGTCACCCAGCTTAATGGTTGATTCTACTCCAGTACAAATGAGTTCTAATAAGCCCTATTTAGTTAGGGCCTTTTATGACTGGATTTCAGATAACGATTTAACACCTTATATTGTTGTTGATGTCAGTGTTCATGGTGTTTTAGTGCCAATGACATATGTAAATGATGGTCAAATAGTACTCAATACCGCAGCATCAGCAGTAGGAACTATTGCTTTAGGTGTTGCAACGATTGAGTTTAGCGCAAGATTTGGCGGTAAACTTGAGTGTATTTCCGTACCCTATGGTGCGATAACAACCATCTATGCGAAAGAAAATGGTGCGGGTACTTCCCTACCGATAGAGCACCCGACGGAAGATAGCATCAGTGTTAAAGATGATTCAGAGAGCAACGTTAAACCTAAAGTAAATTTGAGTAGTGTTTCATCGATAGCTAAAACGGATGAATTAAAAAAATCGACAAAAAGTAAAGCGAGTTTAAAAGTTATTAAATAAGACTGCGACTACTCGTGCCTCGAACTCAGTATGAACAGGTGATTATTTTCCCTCGTATTTTGTCTACTCGTACTGAAAATCGTTACTTACAAATATTCGAACACCTGATAAACACGATTAACCCCACTAATATTACGCGTGATATTAATTGCAATATCAGCTTCTTTTTTCGTTACCAATCCCATTAGAAACACTTCAGCATTTTCAGTAATGACTTTAATCCTATGACCGTTTACCTCATCACTAGAAAACAGTTCGCTTTTAATTTTAGAGGTTAACCAAACGTCATTTGTTTGTGTAGTAATTGAGGTCAGGTTACCGACGCGAATTTGATTGTGAATACGTACAATACCATTGATATTGTTAATAATTTTTATTGCTTGATCTCTAAGATAAGAATTAGGGGCTTGACCAATAATGAGTACCGAACCATTAACACTAATAATATGTAAATTAGTATTGTCGTTTAAGGATTTATTTTTGGTGATTTCATTATACGCCTCGATTTCGATACTTTGATCATCAATTTGATTACCAATACTACGTCTATCTGTACCCATAGAAGCGCTAGTGGTGAGAGCAACTACCGCAACAGCAGCACAACCTTGCAGTACAGAAATAATGAGTAATACAGCACCTAGTTTAAATGATTTGTTTTTAATGATGGTGGAAAAAGTAAGCATAATAATTAAGACTCCGATTGAGGAAATAGTGTTGTATCGATGATTTCGCATAAGCAATGTATTACAATTAAATGTACCTCATTAATACGAGCTGTGCGTGCGGAAGGAACTCTAATTTCAACATCGCTATCGCCAAGCAACCCCGCAATGTCTCCACCATCATGACCGGTTAACGCTATAATAGGTATATCACCAGACACAGCGCTCTCAACAGCTTTAACTACATTACGTGAGTTACCACTAGGTGATATAGCTAATAAAATATCGCCACTATTACCTAAGGCACGTAGTTGCTTTGAGAATATTTCCTCAAATTGGGAATCGTTGGCAATAGAAGACATTGTAGCACTACCGGCAACAAGGTTGATAGCAGGTAAGCTCGGGCGTTCTGTTTCAAAACGATGGAGTAATTGGGAGCAAAAGTGCTGAGCATGCCCAGCAGAGCCAGCGTTGCCACAAGCAAGCATTTTATTACCCGATAATAAACTTTGTACCATAATCATACCGGCTTGTTCTATAGCGCTAGAAATAGCCTCAGTAGCGGCTATTTGTATTTGAATACTTTCAGTGAAATTATTTTGGATCTGTTCTAGCATGGGTTAAGCAACTCCGGTGTTGTACTGTTGGAACTCAAAAAGCATTTTTGAGCCAAGTGACCTGTGGTTGGTTAATATTACCTTCTAAGGCAATAACATCAAAACGGCAAGGTGTATTATATTCATTTAAGTTGGCTTTATGGAAAAAAAAGGCAACACAATGCCTAATTTTATTTTGCTTGGCTAGAGATACTGACTCGATGGCACTGCCAAAGTGATTGTTTTTACGATATTTTACTTCAACAAAAACAAAAGTATCATCATCACGCATAACAAGATCAATTTCACCTTGTCGGCAATGTACATTCCTATCTATGGCTACTAACCCGTGCTCTATAAGATAGTTCTCAGCAAACGCCTCAGTTACTCTCCCTCGTGCATGGCTTGTGTTTTTGCTAATCCAAGGCAATTTGTATCACCTTATCATCTTGGTAGCGTCCCCAAAGTAGGCTACGCGTTAATATATTATTGTTATTGAGCTTTAACACGCCCGTTTGCCCAAAATGTCGTATATATGGGGCCTGCTGCATTGCAGTCACTTTATTGAGTAGGTTGTAGCTGTCGTACCCCATGGCAAATATACGCGATAAACTATCGGTACGCTTAGGCCATAACTCATGGCTTAATTTGGCTAAAATTTTATTTTGTTGCTTAGATGCTAGCAACCAAGGCATTTGAGTGAATGTTAACCCTTGCAGATCATTAGTATTGCCATTGTTGTAATCAAAATCACTATGACTGCGGGAGGTTGCAAAAACAGGGATAATCGCTGCAAATGGACTTGTGTTAACATCAATATAAGGTTTACTTAATCTAGTTTGTGATGCGGAGCCGATAAGATAGATCATATCAATATCGCGGCGATTTCTTGATTCAGATTTAAGATTATTTTTCAGCAGGCTTTGTAATTGTTTTATGCGCGTGTGACTTGTAATTACATCAAGTGCTTCTTTTAGACTTGCTTGCATTTGTTTGCCTTCACTAAAGTAAACAATATCAACCTCCATATTGGTTAATATTTTCCATTGTTGACTAAAGGCAATAGCTAAGCGTTTTGACACTTTATCTTGGTGGCTCAAAATGAGCGGGTTGTGATAGTGTTGCTGGCTAAGTGTTGCAGCCGCTTGTATTGCTTCATCTTCAGGGCGCATAGATAAAGCTGTTTGGTAGCTAGCGAGTTTTTTAGTGATAGGTAAATTGAGGAGCAGACTTGGAATTTGTAGTGCTATATGTTGCTCACTCAGGTTTAAATAGGTTTCTACGTTAGATTTCAATAACGGGCCGATAACGTGGTCAATATTTAATTCAGTAAATTGAGTGGTAAGTGCGGTCCAATCTAATTTATTGGTGTCAATGAAATGGATTTTATTAGCGGTATCATTTTTATAAGCGGATAAAACACCTTGTTGCGCTGCTAAACCTGCACTTTGTTGATTGCCACTCAAGGGCAATAACACCGCAATATGTTCAATTTTATTCACTGATAGTGCTGACGTTTGTAATTGTTCAACAATAAGTGTGGCGGGATGATTCGGATAGCGCTGTTCCCACAAATGTAAATAGCGATTAAACTGTTTTCTATTAGCCCCAAATCGGTGGCTATAGTTAAGTAACTGTTGCCACCCCTTAATCAACGGGGGATTATATTTAACTAATTGTGTTAATTGCCACTGATTTAATGATTCCAGTTTGTGCCATAATGAAAACACATCTTGTGTTGAATAATTATCATTGAGTGAAAAAGCCATCAATTCGGCGTCAAGCGCTTGTATCGGTTGCTGTTTTATTTCTAACGCCTTTTGTAAATAGAGGTAGTATTCTAAAGACAGTTTCAGCGGTGTAGCAGGGTTGCTAGTATTGACATGAGCCACTAATGCACGGGTGAGTTGTAATTGGTTATAGGCTGATTGATGATAGTTCAGTGCTTGTAAACTTTTTGTCTTAACCAGTAACAATCGATAAGTATAAGCGGGATTTTTTATCACTAAACTCGTGGTTATATTCGCCAACCAAAGGGCTTTTGAAAATTTTTGTTGTTGCAAAAACAACTCACTGGACTCCACTAATAGCGTATTGATTTGTGCTGCCAATAACGACGAGGGTGCTAAATTGTTAAGAGTTTTAGCTAGTGTTAGTTTTTCTTCGGCTGTTTGGACAGCGGTTACTTGATTGGCTTTATGAACAACCGTTATTTCTGGTTTGTTGTCCACAGAGGTTTGAGTACTACAACCGTTCAAGAAAAAGGCAATGAGTAATATTGTTCCAAATAAAATATTGGTATTTTTGTACTTAAGTGACCTAGTCAAAGCAATTCCTTGTAAATAAACAGGCTGAAAAATTAGTTTTGCTCAAATTGGAAAATCCGTACGTTTTTATTTCGCTGTGGGGTTATAATAAACGCCATTGCAGTGAGTCTCAACTAAATTAAAATGAGAGAAGTCAGTTTACATGAGCGAATTTAACATAAACCCCGGTACTTTATATATTGTTGCGACTCCTATTGGAAATTTAGGTGATATCAGCTCAAGGGCGTTAGCAGTATTAGAGCAGGTTGATATTATTGCTTGTGAAGATACGCGACATACGCAAAGACTATTGTCAGCCTCGGCCATTAAAAATAAAACATTGTCTTTACATGATCATAATGAACGTCAAAGACAAGAATATATTGCGCAATTGTTGCAAGAGGGTAAAAGCATTGCACTCGTTTCGGATGCAGGAACACCACTGATCAGTGATCCTGGTTTTCACTTGGTGAGACACTGTCGTAGTCTTAATTTACCAGTTTCGCCTATCCCTGGCGCATGTGCCGCTATTGCTGCGTTGAGCGTAGCGGGCTTACCTACAGATAGATTTTCTTTTGAAGGATTTTTACCGTCAAAATCAGGCGCTAGACAAAGTACATTACTAGCCTTAGTAAATGAGCCTAGAACAATGGTTTTTTATGATGCACCGAGGCGCGCAATTGACACTATAAAAGATGTAGTTAGTACGCTAGGTGGGGATCGTTATGTTGTTATTGCCCGCGAGATGACTAAAACGTTTGAAACCATTCATTCAGATACTGCTGATAATTTACTGGCTTGGCTAGAGCAAGACCCCAACCAGCTTAAAGGTGAAATGGTGCTGATTCTTGAAGGCTTTAAAATTGATGTGAATGCTATCTCTAACGAAGTGATCAAAACATTAAAATTGTTGTTAGGCGAAATGAAACCGAAAACAGCCTGTGCTATTACAGCAGAAATTCATGGTGTGAAAAAAAATGTATTATATGATATTGCGTTAAGTTTTAAAGCATAACGGTTCGTAACGTGAATAAGAAACGCGTAGTACATTCAAAACACGGAACCATCGATTTTCTGACGCTATTCATGGTAGTAGAATAACTTGCTCACTGTCTAGCTAACAGGTAGAATGCGCATCGAGTTGACTAGACAATCGCTGCCTAATCTACGTAAGTATTTTTAGGGGGAGGAAAGTCCGGGCTCCA
>DPHE01000045.1:543-8467 GCA_003521815.1 Colwellia sp. | reverse complement strand
AATCTCCTGACTTTATTCCCACACTACCTTGCTGAGAAACAATGGCATAAATGTGCACTTGGCTAACGCTGCTTAAATTATTGGCAGGTGACATCGCATTTTTATTACTCAAGGTAATTACGGTGGGTAGATCACTGGCCATTAATTTTTGTGCGGCTAATGGCATACGTTGACCATTGGTTGGTATAGCATAAACAAAAACTATTTTGTCTTCACCTTGCGCTAACTGCTTAGCAATATCATCAGATAAACTGACACTAATGGTTAATTCTGGCCCGGCCAGTTCAGGTTCAGTCTGGGTGGGTTTGTTGCTAGTTAAACTAGAAATGCCAAGGCGACTTTTTGCTTCGTTAACCGCTTCTTGTAATGCGTTTGTATTGACCCCTTGCCTTTTAGCATTAATCACTCGTTGCCAATATTCAATGGCTTTTTCGTATTCTTTACCAATGAAGTTATGCATTCCCAATAAAATATTCGTTGAGGGATCATTAATATCGATCGCGAATGCCCTATCAATTAGGTTTTGCACCTGTTCATCAATTTGTTGATTGTTTCGATAATAGCTAGCTTGTGCAATTGCCCCTAATAAATCGGCTTGTTCCCCTTCAATACGAATGACTTGTTCAAAGGATGTGATTGCCATGTCAAACTCACCTGCGCTAACAAGCGTTTGTCCTAAGTTATACCAAGCTTTACCATCATCAGGGCTGTTTTCTAGGTGTTGTTGTAATTCTTTAATGTATGCTAGCGCTTGTGCCTGTTGAGATTTTTCTTGTTGCTCAGCTGACATCTGCGTTTGTTGGTTTGAATGTTCAGCACTAGGCGTCGTAATAAAAGCCATCAAGGTGCCTTGTTTTACATATAACGCAATTGAAAAGGCGATAATAAATAAAGATAAAGACAAAGGCCACAACATATTAAGACTTTTATTACTCACTATGATTTTTGATTCTTTTTCTGCTGCTTCAATATCTTGCAATAAACTGTTATCAAGTTCAGCTAATAAATATTGGTAATTTTCTTCATCAATTCCGCCATCACTAAAATCTTTTTCTATTTCAACTTTGTGCTCTTTATAGAGTTCAACGTTGGTTTCGTCACGTATATTCTTTTTAGGACTTACTTGAGTCGACTTGCTGTTCTTATCTTTACTTCTACTTTTAAAGAAAGGTAACCAAACGATATATAAAAGTAAGGCAATAAAAAAAAGGATGATTAATGCTATTTCCATAAGGGGTGACTACTCTTTATTTTTTTTCGGTGTTGGATTTTTGGCTAGCATCTACTTGATGAGCTTGTAGTAACTGCTGTAATTTTTTTTGCTGCTGGGTATTTAAGGTTAAATTTTCATTGACTACCGATTTTTTTCGGACAATAACAATAACCACAATAATACCGGTTAAAATTAACAAAGCAGGGCCAAACCAAAGTATATAAGTGATACCGGATACACGGGGACGATATAAAACAAATTCACCATATCGAGACACCATAAAGTTAACAATTTCAATGTCAGCTTTGCCTTGCTGTAATAACTCATAAAGTTCACGACGTAAATCAATGGCAATAGCAGAATTAGAGTCGGCTAGGTTTTGATTTTGACACTTAGGGCAACGTAACTCTTTACTTAACGCTTGAAAACGTATTTTTGTCACTTCATCTATAAATTCAAACGTTTCAACCGGGCTTGCCTTAGCGGTGTTGGCCATCATCAATGCGGTAACCGTCAACACTAAAATGAATAATATTTTATTTAACATGGCTATTTACCCTGCTGCTTTTCAGAAATTAGTTGCTTAATAAGCGGCTCAAATTCTTTACGCCAAACATGGGTATCAATTGCCCCCGCAAAGCGTTTTCGAATAACCCCCTGGTGATCAATAACAAAGGTTTCAGGTGCGCCAAATACACCTAAATCTAAACCCAGTGTTCCTTGTTTGTCAAAAATTGAAAAGTGATAGGGATCTTCATAGTGAGTTAACCATTGCTGCGCGGCTAAACGCTCGTCTTTGTAGTTTAGTCCGTACAATTTAACATAGGGTTTTAATTGGGGGTTATTGGCTAGCTCTAATAAATAGGGGTGTTCATATTTACACGTAGGACACCATGTTGCCCATACATTCAGCAAGACAATGTCACCTACCAAATCCGCTTTGGTGACGGTTTTATTGGCATTGGTTAACGTGGTTAAAGTAAAGTCAGGTAGGGTTTTTCCCACCAGTGCTGAGGGCATATCCTGTGGGTTTAACGATAAACCTCTATAAAGTACCACCCCTAACGCTATCACTAAAATAAGCGGTAAAAAACGAATAATTTTATTCACTATAACAACTCCGAAACAGGTTTGGTACTAGCGTTCACGCTCTCAATGGTTTTGTTATTGGCGAGGGCAGCTTTACTTTCTTTACCCCTGTTTTTTTTGGGCACACGGTAGCGTTTATCTAATATAGCTAACAGACCACCAAACGCCATGAAAAGAGCGCCAAGCCAAATCCAACGAACAAACGGTTTATAATGAACACGAATTGCCCACGCGCCTCCATCAAGCGGATCACCCAGGGCAACATAGATATCTCTAAATAAACCGCCATCAATACCAGCTTCGGTCATACCCATTGTTTGCACTCGATAAGTGCGACGCTCTGGTTTTAATAAGGTAACAAAGTCATTCTCGCCATCATCATTTACTTTATAGACATTAATTTGGCCTTGTTCGGCACTATAATTAGGGCCTTCTACCGGAATAACCCCCTTAAATTCTATTTGATAACCTGATATTTCGACACTTTCATTGAGTAGCATTTTTACATTCGTTTCGCTTTCATAACTAGAAACGAGTGTAACGCCAACAATAGTCACGGCAATACCGGCATGGGCGACGGTCATACCCCATTGGCCTAAGCCTAGTGACGATCTAATAACATATTGATTGATTAAATCTTTGATAACCACTAAGAATACCCATGAAGCTAGGGTTATGCCCATGGCAACAAGGGCATTAAATTCGCCCCCATAAAAAATAGGGAATAATAAACCAAAGACAATAGCCAATACTGAGGGTTGAATTAGTTGTTTACGAAGTTCGCCTTTTTTGGCTTTTTTCCAACGTATCATGGGGCCTATTCCCATGACCACAAATAACAAGCTCATAATGGGAACAAAGACAGCGTTAAAATATGGGGGGCCGACAGAAATTTTGCCATAGCCTAACGCATCCACTAATAGTGGGTATAACGTGCCTAATAATACGGTAGTAGCCGCAACCACTAAAATGATATTACACAAGAGTAAAGCTGTTTCACGAGAGTACAGTGCAAATCGACTAAAACTAGCCACATTGCTTGCTCTAAAGGCATATAACGTCAGTGAACCACCCACAGCGACCGCTAATATAACTAAAATAAAGACACCTCTAGAGGGATCTGACGCGAAAGAATGTACCGAGGTGATAACACCCGAGCGTACTAAGAAGGTACCTAATAAACTTAAACTAAATGCAAATATAGCGAGTAATACGGTCCAGTTTCTAAAGGTGCCTCGTTTTTCAGTGACCGCCAACGAGTGAATTAACGCCGTACCAACAAGCCAAGGCATAAAGGATGCATTTTCAACAGGATCCCAGAACCACCAACCACCCCAACCCAGTTCGTAATATGCCCACCAACTACCTAAAGCAATACCTACGGTTAAAAACATCCAAGCGCCAACTGTCCAAGGACGAGACCAACGCGCCCAAGCAGCATCCATTTTTCCTGACATTAAGGCAGCAACCGCAAAGGCAAAAGCAACGGCAAAACCAACATAACCTAAATACAATAATGGTGGATGAATAATTAAACCAACATCTTGTAATAGTGGATTTAAATCACGCCCTTCTAGTGGCACATTAGGCCATAGACGTTCAAAGGGATTAGAAGTAAGCAAAGTAAACGCAATAAAAGCAACCGCTACCATTCCCATGATAGCCAACACACGTGCAATAAACTCTTCTTCAACGTTTTTTGAAAAGGAGGCAACAGCCATTGTCCATGCGGTTAACGAGAAAACCCAGAGTAATAAAGACCCTTCATGTCCGCCCCAAACGGCACTTATTTTAAAATAGTAAGGTAAGTGACTATTAGAATGGCCAGCAATATACTTAATAGAAAAATCATCAAGCACAAAACTATAAGCCAAAATACAAATACTTATGGCCGTAAAAATGAACATACCAAAGGTAAGAGGCTTAGCATAACTCATTAATTTAGTTTGCGAACTATATACGCCTACCAAAGGTATTATGCTCAAACACAGTGCAAACGCAAAAGCGATAACCAAAGCAAGATGGCCAAGTTCAGGTAAAAGATGAGGTATTATTTGGGGGACCACGTCAGGGATCATTTATTTCTCCAGTTACTCTTAATACGTTTTCAGCTTTGTGTTTATTTAAAATGCACTTTACAGTGAATAAAGTACGTTTAAATACAACAAGCTAAAAATAGTGGCGCAATTCTACCACATTTTTAAATAAGTTCAGGTTAAATGCCCAGACAATTGTTTCTTAATGTTACAATTTTACTCATAGGTTTTATTATTCGATTTTAATAGAGCTATGATATGATATTGCGGTAAAGGATAATACGATCCAAATCAAAAAACGATCTGCATCAAAATAAAGCTAATATAAATAGGTTAGACTTTGTCAGGTACTTTCAATATGTTAAAGAGTGTATATTTCCCTTGTCAGCCAATTTAGCCGCCAGTGAAGCCGACAGTTTAGCAGCCGAGAATCAATCTGCTTTAATCAGTGCCACTAACCTTACTTGTATTCGTGAAGAGCGTTTATTGTTTGATCAATTAACGCTTGAAATAAATGCGGGTGATATTGTACAAATAGAAGGCCCTAACGGTTCAGGAAAAACGAGCCTATTACGAATTTTAGCGGGGTTATCTCAACCTTACAACGGCGACGTTTTTTATCAGAATCAATTAATTACTCAATCTCGTGAAGAATTTCACCAAAATTTACTTTATCTAGGACATTTACCTGGGGTAAAGGATGAGATGACCGCACAAGAAAATTTAAATTTCAATTTAACATTACACGGCTTATCTATTCATTCGAGTGAACTTGAACAAATACTCACCTTGGCAAACTTAACGGGGTTTGAAGATAGCTTAGCATCCCATTTAAGCGCAGGACAACATAGACGAATAGCATTAGCACGGCTATATAAATCTACTGCTGACATCTGGATTTTAGATGAGCCTTTTACCGCCATAGATAAACAAGGTGTAAATTCGTTAGAGCAATTATTTAAAGCCCATATAAAACAAGGTGGTTGTGTTGTTTTGACCACTCATCAAGATTTACTGACTTTTTCGCCCTCGCAAGTAAAAAAAATTACTTTAGACTACATGGGTGAATAGCAAATCATGAGTAACCAGTTTCGAATATGCAATCAAGAAAAGAGTCGAGCACAGAATGTCAGTAGCTAATTTATCCTATCGCGCTGTTTTTACTTTAGTGCTCAAACGCGACTTAACTATTGCCATGCGCCATAAAGATGACATTATCAATCCGTTGTTATTTTTTGTTATCGTGGTCACTTTATTTCCGTTAGGTATAGGTCCAGAATCACAAACATTAAGTCGTATTGCACCCGGAATTATTTGGGTGGCAGCACTTTTATCGACTCTTTTATCTTTAGATAGATTATTTAAGTCTGATCACAATGACGGCTCATTAGAACAAATGCTACTTAGCCCACAGCCTGTATTTATATTAGTGCTAGCAAAAATCGTTGCCCATTGGCTTATTACTGGCTTACCACTTATTTTAATTGCCCCTTTACTCGCTGTACTTTTACACCTAAATGAACAAAGCTATGGCGCACTAATCTTAACCCTATTATTGGGTACCCCGGTATTAAGTTTACTTGGCGCTATTGGTGTAGCTTTAACCGTTGGCATTAAAAAAGGCGGCGTATTACTGAGCTTATTAGTATTACCTTTATATATTCCGGTATTGATTTTTGCCACTAGCGCTATCGATACCGCAGCACTTGGCTTACCTTATAGCGGTCAACTTGCTATAATTGCCGCGCTATTTTTTGGCTCTTTAACGTTAGCACCTTTTGCTGTTGGTGCCGCGTTAAAAGTCAGTACCAATTAGCTTTAATGTTATAGAAAAAAGAGAGAACATAAACTATGTGGAAATGGTTACATCCCTACGCAAATCCAGAAGTGTCATATCACTTTGCTGGAAAAATACTTCCTTGGTTAAGTGCCTTAGCTGGATTATTTTTATCTATAGGGTTAATTTGGGCATTAGCATTTGCTCCTGCTGACTATCAACAAGGCGATAGTTTTCGTATTTTCTATATTCATGTGCCCGCAGCGTCACTTTCAATGGGTATTTATGTAGGTATGGCAATTGCTGCTTTCACCAGTTTCGTATGGCAATTTAAATTAGCCGATGCGTCTGCTGCAGCTATGGCACCTGTTGGCGCCACATTTACCGCCATAGCACTCATTACTGGTGCTGCATGGGGAAAACCTATGTGGGGAACTTGGTGGATTTGGGATGCAAGATTAACTTCAGAGCTAATTTTATTGTTTTTATATTTAGGCGTAATCGCATTACACAATGCTTTTGAAGATAAGAATTTAGCCGGTAAAGCCGCTGGTATATTAACCTTAGTTGGCGTTATTAATATACCCATTATTAAGTATTCGGTCGAATGGTGGAATACGCTACATCAAGGCTCGACGGTAAGTAAGTTAGGTAAACCGTCAATGTCTGTTGATATGCTATGGCCATTTATATTCTGTTTTCTTGGCTTTATTTTTCTCGTTAGCGTTTTTATCTGCATTCGTTTTCGCAGTGAAATTTTAGCGCGAAACAGTATTCGACCTTGGGTGAGGATTCTAGTGTCAGAGCACATAGCGCAGGAGAAAACCAATGCAGTTTGATAGTTTTAGTGCTTTTATTAATATGGGCGGATACGGTTTTTATGTTTGGTTATCCTATGGTGTAGCTACGGCCTTATTACTCATTTTAATGTTTAGTTCTATTAGGGGTCATAAACACGTCATCAAAAATATTGCCCTACGTAAACAAAGAGAAGATAAGCTTCGCCAAGTTCGTGAGCAGCGACAAAAGCAAGATAAATAGTCAAAATCAACACTATCTGAAGAGGTTACAGAATGAATCCACGTCGTAAAAAACGCTTAACCATTGTCGGTTCAGTTTTAGCAGGCATAGCGGTTGTCTCGGGCTTAGTATTATATGCATTAAGCCAAAATATTGATTTGTTTTATACGCCTGCAGAAATCACCCAAGGAAAAAAAGATTCGGGTATTACACCTCAAATTGGTCAGCGTATTCGTATTGGTGGGCTAGTCGTACCTAATACAGTAAAACGCGATCCCGATAATTTAAAAGTCTCATTTAGCTTATCTGATATGAAGATGCCCATCGTTTTTGATGAGAGTGACCTTATGGTCAGTGTTCATTATGAGGGTATATTGCCTGATTTGTTTCGAGAGGCACAAGGCATTGTTGCTAATGGTACATTAACGCGTAGTTCATCTGGTGAACTCTATGTGGAGGCGAGTGAAGTGTTAGCAAAACATGACGAAAACTACATGCCAACTGAGCTTGCCGAGGCTGCGGGTAAAAATTATAAAAAATTAGATTATAGTGATAAACAGTTAAATAATGGTTATTAATATTTATATCAATTGGTATTACACCCATTGATATAAACCAGTTAAATTACACAAAATCTAAACCTAAAAAAACCGCAACTAATTGCGGTTTTTTGTTTTTCTATTCTTATTACCTAACTTGCCTATGTACTTTACTCAGGAGTTTATTAATAACGTCATATTCGACTGTTCCCTTCGACAGGCTCAGGGAAAATGGCGTGTTTCCGTTCAT
>DPHE01000045.1:0-334 GCA_003521815.1 Colwellia sp. | reverse complement strand
ATTTATGGTTTTATTTGACACATTATACACACTCAAGCTAGGCTCCTGATTGTTCTACATAGGTATGTTACCTAAAGACTAGCTATAGTGCTTTTCTTTACCTAACTTAACCATACAATTTGGCCACTTCCAGTGTGTTTTTAAGTAAACAGGCAATAGTCATAGGGCCAACACCACCAGGAACCGGTGTTATTGCACCACAAACCTCACTAACAGCGGCATAATCAACATCACCAACCAATTTCATTTTACCGGTAACCATATCTTCAATTCGGTTAATACCCACGTCAATAACCGTTGCACCTTTTTTCACCCAGTCAGCTTGTACAAACTC
>DPHE01000092.1:17522-23780 GCA_003521815.1 Colwellia sp. | reverse complement strand
TTCTGAGCAAAATATACTCAACGTTATATATATTTCTAACGGAACAACCTTTAATAATATGATACACCTTGATCATGATTTACTTAATTGTCTTGCAATTCGTATTTTGAAGTGGCGCTGATATAGATGTATCAAATATTTATAACCTATAGCAAACCTCTAAATGAGGTAAAAAGAGAAAAATTATGTATCAAACTGACGATGTGCGCATCAATAAAATAAAAGAGTTATTACCTCCTATCGCATTACTGGAAAGATTTCCAGCGTCAGAGAAAGCTACTAAATCAGTTGTTTCTGGTCGATCTGCAATTCACAACATTTTAAATCATAAAGATGATCGTGTACTGGTAATTATTGGACCTTGTTCAATTCATGATCCTAAAGCCGCACTTGAATATGGTCAACGTTTAGTTGAGCTGCGTAACAAGTATAAAGATACCTTAGAAATTGTTATGCGTGTTTATTTTGAAAAGCCACGAACAACCGTTGGTTGGAAAGGGCTTATTAATGACCCTTATATGGACAATAGTTTTAAGCTTAATGATGGTTTGCGTATTGGTCGTGAATTATTACTTGAATTAAATAATCTAGGTTTACCTACTGCGGGAGAGTTCTTAGATATGATGACTCCGCAATATATGGCTGATTTTATGTGTTGGGGCGCAATTGGTGCACGCACTACTGAATCACAGGTTCACCGAGAGTTGGCATCAGGGTTATCTTGCCCTGTAGGTTTTAAAAATGGTACGGACGGAATGGTAAAAATTGCTATCGATGCGATTGGATCAGCTGCTGCTTCACATCATTTTTTATCGGTTACAAAGTTCGGTCATGCCGCGATTATTGAAACAACAGGTAATAGTGATTGTCATATAATTTTACGCGGAGGTAAAACCACCAACTTTGACCAAAATAGCGTTAAAGCCGTGACACAACAGCTAGCAGAAAATGAGTTAAATACTAAAATAATGATTGATTTTAGTCATGCTAATTCAAGTAAGAAATTTGAAAATCAAATGTTAGTTTCTACTGATGTTAGCAAGCAAATTAGCCAAGGTAATCAAAATATTTTTGGTGTGATGGTTGAAAGTAACTTGGTTGAAGGAAATCAAAAACTTGTTAATGGTAAGGCTGAAGTTTATGGTCAAAGTATTACTGATGCTTGTATTGGTTGGCAAGATACGGAAACTTTATTGGCTCAGTTATCTGATGCGGTAACCGCAAGAAGAACCGTGTAACCATTTAAAGTCGCTTTGGTAGTCAAAGCGACCTATATCATTACCGTACAGGTCCAAAACCCATTGTTCGTCAAGAAGTGTTGTCGGTGGGTATTTTACCCACTCTAACTCCTCTAAATAACCGAATAATAATTAAAGACAACTGTTTCCACAATCAATAATTTGCAACTTATCAACCAAAATAGAAGTGTTGTCATAGGTCCCTTCAGCTTTTACTAAACTAGTCGTAGTCACCAATGAAAAAAAAGTGTCAGCATCCACTATTACTCGAGCCTTATTTCGATATGTTAATATAAGTAAAGATATTAACATAAAAATAATGGAGTTTAATTTCATAATAAGTGCTTGATTGTTGAAAAAATCATCATCAACAATACATAATATACGGTTTCAACAATATGATATTTATCAGGGCAAGAGTCATGAAAAATTAAGTATATTTTATGAATACTGTAAGTAAAAATATGATGATACTTATAATAATCAACATTGGCAGCACCATAGCTAAGTTAAGTACTGATGGAAGTATACTTCAACTACACTGTTGATCATCTTTATGAAAAACCCCTAAATTTGAAAATAAAGACGCACAATAAAGTTTGACAATCATGATATTTGTCATCTATTGAGTATTTTTTTGTGCGTTTTCTTTCAAGTTAACTACCATTTGTTTTTGCAAGCGTCATTGTTTTAGGATCTCGGAGTGCTTTAGTTAATTAAATATTAACTAAAGCTATTTCAAATTTAGGTTGATAGAGGCAATGTCAAACCATGTATTACTGATGATTCGAAGTAATACACAAACTTTTCACCATTAACGATTAGCAAGGGGTTTTGAATGAAAATTAGAACTAAAACTATTATTATAGGGTTTTCGGTCTTGGGAATAGCATTAAGTATGAATCCTGTTAATGCCAACAAGTACAAGAACAATAGCAAGCGCACATTAGATTTCAATGAACAAACACATTTGGAATTTATGTGTGAAGAAGAGAAACTTGCGCGTGATGTCTATATTACACTTGGTTCCAAATATCCACAGGCAAAAATTTTCGGTAAAATTGATGATTCGGAAGAAAGACACAAATGCGCGGTTGCCGATATGCTTCAAAAATATGGTATTCCTAATCCGAATACAAATGATAACGTAGGCGCTTTTACGGGCAAAGATTATGGTAAGTACTTTACTCATGAATTCAGTGTTTTAGTTGGAAGAGGATTGGTCAGTAAGCTTGAAGCTATGTATGTTGGCGCATTCATTGAAGAACTAGATATGCTTGATATTAATCAGTGCCCTGAAGTAATAGTGGACACTGATAACGAAATCAATGACGTATCTGAGTGCGGTAAAATATATACAGATAACCCCGATATACAGCGTCTTTATGGAAATTTACTCGCTGGTTCAAAAAACCATCTACGAGCCTATGTTCGAAATATTGAGAAACAAATAGGCGAAGGAAATTACACAGCACAGGTACTTACACAAGAACAGGTAGACGACATTCTAGGACGTTAATAAAACGTATCTCTGATGGGAGCACTTAGCTAGGTATTATGTTCAAAGGTAGTAATGAATTGATATAGAGCTTAGGTTGAATTGCTCAAGAAAAGGCATGAGATAATTTAATATAATGATGTTAACATAATGCTCAATAGTATGTCTTTGATACCATTTATTTTGTTACGCGGTTATTCGAGCCTAAGCAGATTGTTAGATTAATATAAATGGTGTAAGTACTTCACTTACACCATTTCAAGTCGAGTAATTATGATTGCTGCCAAAGACTCTACGGTCATCGGCAGCGTTCGAATACACCAATTACAGTTTACTGTCCATCAACGACGAACTCTGGTTAACGCCGTAGCTGTGTCGTTGCTGGTATCCGAATCATCGTCAGCAGCAACTGTTGCGGTCCAATTAAAAGTCGTCGGTCTAGAAGGTGTGGTCCAATTGAATGTAAAGTCCACATTATCATTCGCCGCTAATGCACTAAATGAGCCGGTGAACTCTACAACCTCACCTCTAGAGGATATGCCTTTAACCGTAACTGTTCCCGATGCATCACTGGTTAAGTCATTGTTGTTTATTCGCACGACAACCGCTATGTCTGGTGTGTTAATGCTAGCTCTTGATGGTACGACCAAGCTCGACAAGACCACATCAACATCGGTTCCCGGAGGATTGTTCGGTGTTACGCTTCCTATGGGGGGCTGTGGCACATCTACCGTCTGATCACTCTGGTCAGTTACACTCAGATTAGCCAAAGTACCACCAGTGCCATCGACCTTTTCGTTCCATACTGTCCAGATAATATTGCCCGCAGGTGAAGGTCGTAACTGAGATTCGAATCGGTTGTTATTTCCAATATTCGGGACAACAGATGGCTCTTCAAAAGTCACGCCTTTATCTGTGGTGCGAGTATAGTAGATATCATTCTCTTCAGACTCTCCTATATGGCCGTAGACGTTTGTCTCTGTTCCCCAGCCAAGGATCAGAGTGCTCTTGCTTTGACAATTCTCTGGATAGATAGAGTCAGCAGGAACAACGAGATCACAGCCCATGCCACTACCTGGAGTTTTCACTAAACGAGGCTCTTTAACGTGAATTTTTACATTATCAATATTCGAGACATTTTTAGCCTTGGTCCAACCCTGGTTGAATGTTTCGTTTGTAAGACCCGCTGCGTTATAGCGTCTCAACCAGAAGTTATAGTTGTCCAGATCTATAACCGTAGCAACCGCCCAGTCTTTCGCATATGAATAGCCGATGTAGAGATCATCACCAACAATCGCAGCACGATGTGCTTTAGCATCTTCGTATGGGTTCGTTAATGACGTATCCGAAAGATTGTTTATAATAGTTGGATCCGTGGCGGCAGAATTTATAGCAGACCATGGAACCGTATTACTACTGATATTACTTGCCGACGTATTAGTAAGTTCTCGCACAACCAAATAGTCTGATTCTCTACAAGTAGGATCTACTGCGGGCTGCATATCTTCAGGTCTAAGACCTGTTGAGCCTTCAGCTTCTGTCTTATTGCCGGTGCGAACCATAATATCTGCTGGTCCACCTTCAGTCGGAAATCCCTGTCTCCAGAATACACCCATTCTCAAGCCATTCAATGATGCATTGGATTGAGCGACAAAACGTACACGACGGCTATTTTCGAGTGGATCGCTAATGACACAGCCAGGCTCTCCACTTTTATACAAGCCAGCTGACGCGGGTGGTTGGTTAAATGGGAACTCATGATAGCGGATGAGTTTACCCGAATCGAGCCTCTCAGCGCCTTTGCTCTCTTCGTAAGCGATAACAGCGATAGGAACAGGGCTGCCACCGACCAGCATAAGATTAGGTCTGGCTGCTCCGGTATTCCCACGCTCTATCGTCTCTATTTCAGTATTTGGATCACTAGGATGAAAAATTGGGCTGGTATTACCGCCTGATCCATCGTTAGTGTAGTTATCGGTGATTCTTACCGGTATTGATAAAGGCGTCCCCATAAGATCTTCGGTGTAGGAATACCAGACATCGGTACCATGAGTGACATTTGCCCCTGAAGCACCTTCTCCCGGTCCCTCGGCGCCGCCAAGTTGAAGACCGTGCGGATCTTCCTGCCAGGATATAGTCCATAAACCCTTACCATCAACACTTAAGCCTTTATTAAAGTCTGATTTTGCATCTCTTTTGCCATCGGTCAACTGCAGTGTACTCCATACAGCGGGCTCGTCAGGATTATCATCAATCCCCAAAATACCCGCAACATTATTGGTGTAGGATGCATAAAGACAGGAGAAAGGCACGCTAAGGCCTTCACGCTCGTCATAGCTTATGTATCTCTGATTTCCGCCGGGACAATATTTACTCATCCAGGTTACAACAGCAAAGTTACCAGCAACAAAAATATTCGGTTTTTCAGCATCTCCGTGAAAGGGAACTGGATGTGCTACCCCTAAATCTTCATTCCAACCCGTAGAAATACTGGACAATTCCGCAGTATTAGATAGGTTAATAGGTGCGCTCCAGTCTTCTGCCAGCGCACATTGACTCTCATTCTTCGCTGGATGACAGGTTTTGACATAAATGTCCCGAGCGAGCCTAGTGTCGTCAGCTTTAGTGTCATACACCTCGGGTCCGTTGGCGTCACCATAGACAGAAATCAACCAACCATTGCCCATACGACCAAGTTTGGTTTTATTTGCGAGATTGTTCTCGGACAATGTTTTCTGTTGGCTAAACTCAATTTCTGCCATTGCATTACCATGTAATGTTGCTGCTAATATGGCTATAGCGATAGGCGATTTTCGAATGATTTTTTTTAACATCGTATTTTCCTTTTGATAGTGTTATCTAAATTTTTACATCATATTTTTAATGTGATTATTTGAGCGTTGACGAGTTTTTTGGGTCAGTAAACCGAACAGACCTAAGGTCATCAACCAAATTATTGATGGCTCAGGTACGGATACAGACTCTCGCACGGATTCTGCGTAACCGTCGCTATACACTATTCCGTAAATCTCATTGCTTTCTTTACCTTGTAAATTGACTCTAAGGCTTTGATTGTCGTTAGTCTCTGAACTAATAAGATCACCACCGATAAATGCTTCTGCTGATGAGAAAAACAATTCATCCATATCCTTATCGAATAAGGATATTTCTGCATAGCTACTGCTGTCATCATTTGTACCTAAACTGCCATTTACATCTATATCGGCACTAACGAACGAGCTAAATAAAAATTCGAAACTGAGTGGAGTATTAAGATTATTGGTAAAAGAAATGAAAAATTCTGACTCTATAAATGAGTCGGCAGAACCATTGCCGCTTGCACCACCATAGGATTCCGACGTTTGAATAAATGAATCTCCTAAACTCCAGTTGGTAGCAGCACCGATCATACTATCAGTGCTCGCTACCCCAGAACCACTGGATGAAGCATTCAAATCATAGATATCACTACTTGATGAAACTGACCAACCTTGGCTGCCGCTGCCGCTGCCATTCCCGCTG
>DPHE01000092.1:0-17322 GCA_003521815.1 Colwellia sp. | reverse complement strand
GCCATTCCCGCTGCCGCTGCCATTACTCTGGCAAGCCCCTGGATTGTTACCGTTATTTGACCCAGTCACTGAGGTCACACTATTTAGACAGTATTCAATGTCTGCGTAACCGTTGTACACTATTCCTGCATGAGCCCCCAATGAAAGCAGAGAGGTACTTGCCGCTAATGCGGCACTGATTAACAGTGAGCGTGAATGTATTCGTATTGTTGTCATAGTTGATTTCCTTATCCTTCAAGTTATATACCCAAATATATTCATAATTAATTGCAACTTTTTTAGTCGATACTCTCTCCCGTTAATTAACCTTTCAAACCTGAGGACATGGTATAAGGTGAATAGCAGCTGAGTAACTGACTAATATCAGAAGGATGAATAACAATTTTTTTTATGTTTATTGACTTGTATTTCTCTGATTTTTATCAGGTTTTTATTCTCATTAGTCATGTGATTTGGTTTTATTATTAATTTGCAATAGTCTTTTATTGGCTTACAGAAGGGCGCTTTAGCGGCGAGAGCATTAGATATTAGTCCTTAATATATCTCAATATTCTAATCAAACCAGGCTCTATTTCTATTGTGTCATAGTATTATTAATAACTTGTTTCAGGTCTGGCCAACATTCGTTGAAGACAAGTAGTTGTAGGATGTCTATGATTGAGAATTTAATAAATGGATTAGGGTAAAAGTAATGACGTTATTTTATTCTAGTTGGATTTAATGTACGTAAAGACAAGCTAATTGGGTAGTGATCAGAAGAGTGAATATGTGTATGTACGTGGGCATTGACTACCTCTAATCCGCGACAATATATATGGTCAAGATGCTGTAATAAATGATTTAGCCTTGGTTGACGCATCATTTGTACTTCGTCTAACGAAAATGATAGGGCACGCTTATGAAAATATTTAAATCGTTTCCCATTCCATGTGTTGAAATCACCTGCTAATAATATGGGCCCATCATGATGTTCTAACGTTTTAAAAACTTGATCTAGGTGTGCTCTGAATTTTTCGAAAGAAACAAAATTGATAATATGAGAATTTACAACGAGCAATGATTGCTCAAGGTTATGTAATGGATATAGGGTTGCCAGCAACATTTTTTTTGTTTTTGTGATGGGTTCGCTGTGGATTGACGCTGAAAAAAAATGTTTTTTTGCCGCAACAGTAGATCCAGTTTTAACACCAGTTTCAATGTTGGTTTGTATATTCCTGAAGCTGCGCGCCATAATCCATTGATGTTGTAACGATTTGTTAAAATGGATGTCGAAGGGTGAATTTATAATGGCTTCCTGCAAAAGAATTAAATCTTTGTCACAAATAAGAGTTATAAAATCTTCTTGCCATCCCTTTTTCCTGCATTTAAAAACATTCCACAGTAATATCTCGATGTTTGGCCCCATCATCTGTTTGGAAGCGCGCCCCATAATTTTTAGGGATTCAACTGTGCTATACCGACTTTTAATCATTAAAATATCCGCCTGTAATAAAACTTATGATACCAAGGAGTATTCATTTATGGATACCATTACATATATGGTGAAAATAAACGAAATAAGTTGTTCCGAATTTTTTTGTAGGTGGGCAATCCATTAATTTCATCTTTAATAACGGGTGTAGCATTTTGTTTTTTTATGGTAAAGAATTTTGTTAGTTTTGCATTGAGATTGGTATCAAAACACTCTAGGTTGATTTCGAAATTGAATTCCAGACTTCTAGCATCCCAGTTGGTAGAGCCTATAAATGACCAGATGTCATCAATAATAACAATTTTACTGTGGTCAAAAGGCCTTTTACTTTTGTATACCTGGATACCGTGCTCTATTATTCTTAAGAAATTTGCTTCCATCACCCAGTCCACAATGGGAATATCACTGTGTTCAGGTACAATAATTTCGATTGACACGCCACGCAATGCCGCTGCGTGAAGAGAAGTCATTAATGTTTGGTCGGGTATAAAATAAGGTGTCATGATTTTTACGCTTGTTTGCGCACAGACTAATGCGTTAATTAGGGTCCACCGTATTCTATTATGGTGTTCATCAGGACCATCTTGAATAACTCGGGCAATGACGGATTTATCGTTTGTTTGCTCCACTGAGTTAGAACTTGTTTTTATACTATAGCGGGGAAATTTAATTAACTCACGTGTAGCAAAAAACCAATCCTCTATAAAAACCTGACTAATCTGGTCAATCACTGGGCCTGTTACTTTAAATTGAATATCATCAATGGGATGTGCTGCGGATTTAACAACATTATTCTGGCTTACGTTCATTCCACCGATGTAAGCTACTTCACCATCCACACAGAGTATTTTCCTGTGGTTTCTTAGGTTAATAAAGCGAATACTAGTAAGCGAAATGGTGGGTAAAAAACGAGCGGTTCTTACCCCTAGTTTTTTTAAAGCTCTGTCTGATTTGTGCCAACTATATCCAATGCCTATTCTGTCAAGTAATACGTTTACAATCACACCCCGCTGATGTGCTTGGGTTAACGCGTTAATAAATTGGCGTCCAAGAGGATCATAATCAAATATATAACTTGATAAAACGATATAACGCTTGGCACCATGAATGGATTTAATCATAGCCGGGTAGGCCATATCCCCATTGATGAGCGGTTCAACACTGTTATCTGCAACGTAATTAACGGGGTTAATTCTATGTCCCGCTATAATTGCTGAATGCCAGTTTTTGGGTAGATGGTGATATTTAATGCGGGTTTCTTGGTGGCGAAAGTCTTTTTTAAGGCTTTGTGGATGTTTTTTTAGCGCGGAACGCTTAATACGATTTATCCCAAACAACCAATAAAATAGGATTCCAACAACAGGGGATAGTATAACAAGGCCAATCCAGGCCAATGACGTACGTTCGTTTTCTTTGAACAGAAGTACATGCACCGATGTCAGAAGGGATAAGCTAATATGGAAAATAACTATGATGGTTACCCAATGGATTGTAATCCATTCAATCAATTTTTCAAATATTTGCATAAAACCCAACTCAAATAATGCAATGGTAAATTCATTACGAAAAAAAGTGTTTAGATAATCATACAACAAAATTGCAATATACATAATAGGGACTTTTGGTCCTAAGTTTATATTCTGAACAATTTTGTTAACGGCTTAGGTTTATATCGTTTATTTTTAGCATCACAGTGTTCAATCTCTTCAGGTTTACGTTATCTAGCTTACTTTGCCCAATATTAAGATAATAATAAGGCGATAAAAGCAGATATAATAATACCGTCGAATGTTCCTGCGCCACCTATACTGACGCTACCACCACCCAATTTCACGACTTGGTTTAAGCGTAATACATCGGCACCAATTAGCGGGCCTAACACCCCTGAGCAAAATGCAATAGCTGACGGATTTTCAGGATAAAGTAACCATCCAGAGAGCGCCGCGATGACCCCTGGATAAAAAGCTGGCATTAAAATGCCAATGCCAGGTTTTAGTTCAGAAATACGATAGCAAAGAGCGACATTGATTATGATAGCAATAATCGATATGACTATAGTAGGGGCTGTTAATAAAGGGACTAATAGATAGACCGTCAATAATAATGGTACAACACAGCCGCCAACATTTACCGCTATAATCAATTCATCTCGTTTAATAACCCTTGGAGATAACCAAGGTGTTAAACCAAATATAATCCGGGTATTAGGTGATTTGGTGTGTGTTATTGGGTAACGCTTGATAGGAACATTGATAAAACTACCAATAATAATGGCTAAAACTATAACGAGTCCCATCAAGGGTGAAATGCCTAGTTTATAAAGCGCAAGTAACATCAAATCTATAAATATTAATGGCCAAATTATCAGTAAAAAAAATAAAAATATAATGGCAAGGAATCCTGCTGGCATATAAAGTACCTGAGGTTATTATGGTATCTAAAGGTACCGTTTTATCGGGTGAAATTAGTCTAACTTATTGTATAAAAATATTTTTTCTGTTAAGCGTTATTGTTATTTTTCATGGAAAACCAGTCAAAAAAATCTCTTATCACTGTCACAAGGCATCTGAGGTAAAATGCACTAAGCAACTCTAGTCCACTAGCTGAAGCTAAAACATCGCAAATAAGGTTAGATTTAGTTACGTGGTGTATTGACATATCTAGCCTAATTTCGAGTAATAAATGACCGGTGCGATAAATCAGAATATTGAGTTAAGTGAAATATTTATAATAAAAACTTTTATTGCCCAAAAGTGGTTTATTTTACTTGGTTTTTTTCTAAGTACGACAATATCGCCGAGCGTGTTAACTCTATTCCAGAGTATAAGTTGAACTTATCTTTGATATGACGTCGGTGGCTTTCAATCGTTTTTATACTCACGTTAAGTAATTGTGCTGTTTTTTTTGTACTGATGCCTTGTCCAATACTTTCAAATACTTGTAGTTCTCTGTTGGTGAGTATATCCGTGCTAAGAACATTTTTATTTGTGGTTTTGATTGATGATTTTTTACGTATTTTTTCAGTAATCTCCGGTTTAACAAAGATTTTGTTGTTCATCACTTGCCTTATGCCGACCAGTAATTTCTGGGCTGAGTCTTGCTTATTGATATAACCTCGTGCTCCGCAATTTAAGGCTCTTTCCGCATATAATTCGTCATCATGCATCGACAAGGCAATAATGTGCATGCCGGGGTCCCAGTTATGAAGTTGCTTGATCAGATCAAGGCCACTACCATCGGGTAGTGATAGATCAACAATGGCTAAATCTGGCGTTAGGGTCTTCCTCATTTTAAGTGCGCCGTGAACATTGGCTGCCTCACCACAAATGTGCATGTCTATTTCGCCATTAACCAATTGACATAATCCTTGGAGGATAAGTTCATGATCATCAACAATAAAAATATTGTGTACTTTTAACTCCATCACTTGACTCCCTTCAGACGCATAGTGTACTTACTGCCATTTCCTTGTTCATTAAGTTTTAATAAAAACTGTTGAACAATGACTCGTATTAATTATTGATACAGATTATTAGTTGTATGTGGTTTAGCATATCGGACTAAAGTAATTATAAAAATATGCTACAACCAAGCATAAAGCAATTATTTTTCCATGTATTATTTTATAACCTTTAATACCAATAACGGGCTACTTTATAGGAATATTTATATAACTCATAATACGATTTTATGGATGAGTCTACGTTATTATTTTAACGAGAATAACCTCAACCATAATATTACGAAATTAAACTGATAAATATCAGCGTGTAATTCAATAAAGGGGATTATTATGGTTAATGAACTCTTTGAATTTGAAGTGGTTGATCGTTTAAAGGTGATAAATGTTTACACTTGCTGATATCAGAGTGACTAGCGATCCCTAATTGATGAAACGTAAAAGTTTGCTCAATTATATGATTCATTGTATCCGTGATCATAAAATGACGAAAGCTAGTTGTGAATTCATTAATTTTATTAGAATTAAGGGGGACAGTGATGTCAGATATTAAAGTGAAAAACATTGAAATAAAAGATGGTAATGGCCAGGATACCGTCAATGTTCATAAACAAAAAAAAGAGTCAGTCTCAATACCTGATAATTTACCGGTATTGCCATTACGAAATTTAGTTTTATTCCCTTACAATGTTAATTCCATTTCTGTTGGCCAAGAGCGATCATTAAAATTGCTAACGGACGTGGCTGACGGTAATAATTTATTAGCTACTATTGCCTGTAAAGATCAACACGTGGAACAACCAAACCCTAATGATCTTTATCATGTAGGTTGTATTGCACAAATACTGAGGATCTCACCGGCTGAAAATAATAAAACTACTGTTTTGTTACAAGGGCTTGATAAATTTTCAGTCAACGCTTGGCTTAGCGAGATCCCCTATTTACGAGCTAAAATTCAAGTAGTTGATGATATCGAACCCGAAGAGGGGGACGTTGAAGCTGAAGCGATACGCAATAACTTGATAAAGTCATTTGGCAAATTAATTAATATACTTTCTTATTTACCGCAATCCTTAATGAATTCATTAACCCAAACAGAAGATTGTCGTCAACTTGTCTATTTAATCAGTTCTAGTATGCGAATTAACATCAAAGATGCACAAGAGATACTTAGTTTGAAAGATGTTGTAGCAAAAATGCTTAAACTGACCAAACTGATCCAACACGAAATGGAAGTATTAGAGCTTGGTAAAAAAATACAAAGTGATACTCATGATGAAATGGACAAGGCACAACGTGACAACGTATTACGGCATCAAATCAAAGCTATTCAACGTGAATTGGGTGAAGAAAATGGTCAACAAGTTAAAATAGAGGAATACCAAAAGAAAATTGAAGCCAGTAGTATGTCAAGTGAAGCACAAGAACAAGCAACTCAGGAGATCACGCGTTTAGAACATATCCCGCAATCATCTTCAGAGTCGGGCCTGATATTGACCTACCTTGATTGGTTAATCGCGTTGCCTTGGAAAAAAACAGCCGAAGGCATCTTAGATATTAAGCTGGCTGAAAAAATACTTGATGAAGATCATTATGGATTAGAAAAAATAAAACAACGTATTTTAGAATATCTAGCGGTAAGACAACTGCGCCAGCATAGACAATTAGCTAAACCAATAGAAAATAGTGAGCCGTCAAACCATATCCGTCAGGTGAGGGAAGGTGTGATCCTATGTTTTGTTGGTCCTCCAGGTATTGGGAAGACTTCTTTAGGTCATTCGATAGCACATGCTTTAGGTCGTAAGTTAATTCGTATCAGCTTAGGTGGTATACATGATGAGGCTGAAATTCGAGGTCATCGTCGGACATATATTGGCGCGATGCCCGGTAGGTTTATTAAAGCGTTACGAGATGTAGGATCTAATAATCCAGTGATTTTATTAGATGAAGTTGATAAAGTTGGTGGTGATCAGCGAGGTGATCCTGCGGCGGCACTGCTTGAAGTCTTAGATCCCGAACAAAATAGAGAATTTCGTGACCATTATCTCGAAGTTGCTTTTGATTTTAGTCAGTTAATGTTTATTGCCACTGCTAATCAACTAGATTCTATTCCTGCCGCGTTACGAGATAGATTAGAAGTCATTACCTTGTCGGGCTATACCGATGATGAAAAACTTCATATTGCAAAACGCTATTTATTACCGAGGCAATTACAGGAAAATAGCTTACAAGCTGATGAGTTAACCATCAGTGATACAGCGATGATTCGCATTATTAGACAATATACACGTGAAGCGGGTGTACGCAGTTTGGATCGCCGGCTAGGTGCTATTTGTCGTAAATTAGTGATAAAAATAGCTAAAAATAGTGGCGAATCGCTCATTGTAAATAATGGCGTGTTGGAAGAATTAATTGGTAAACCCCCATTTTCTTATGATGTTGCCGAACGTACTGAACGTCCAGGGGTCGCGATCGGTTTAGCCGTCACCGCCGTAGGTGGCGATATATTATTTATTGAAGCTAGCGCTATGCTAGGTAAAAAAGGGTTAACCATCACCGGGCAATTAGGTGATGTAATGCGTGAATCAGTTGAAGCCGCGTTAAGTTACGTTAGATCCCAAGCGAAGCATTTAGGTATTGCTGAAGACTTTTTTGAGCATACCGATATCCATGTTCATGTACCAGCAGGAGCAATCCCTAAAGATGGGCCATCTGCGGGGGTTGCTCTTATTACCGCGTTAGTCTCGTTATTAACAAAAAGGCCTGTTTGTAATCATATTGGTATGACGGGTGAAATCACCTTACGAGGTTTGGTATTACCCGTAGGAGGTATAAAAGATAAAATTTTGGCTGCACACCGCGCCGGTTTAACTACTGTTATTTTGCCAGAGAAAAATGAGAAAGATTTAAGTGACCTGCCAGAGTCTATTCATGACGAGATGCGGTTTGTCTTAGCTGACGATGTGAATACCGTATTGACTGAAGCACTAACTAATAAAATATAAAACCTGTTAACTAATCATCTTAATATTATTTTATCTGGGCTCGTCTTTAGCCCAGATAATTAGTGTAGTTAATCTACTTTCACTTCGATTTTCTTATGTTTTTCCGCGACAACTTTAGGAACAATAACTTCTAACACACCATTGTTGCAATGTGCTTCAATTTTTTTAGCATCTTGCGCATCAGGTAAATTAAAGCTTCGATAAAAACTACCGTAAGAGCGTTCTAGTCGATAGAAGTTATCTTGTTTCTCTTCTGCTTTACTTTCTCTTTTTCCTTCAATTACTAAATTACCATTATCCATAGAAACATTAATGTTTTTTGGATCAACACCAGGAATATCAGCTCTGACAATATATTGATTATCTCGTTGTTCTATATCTGTGGAAGGCTGCCAAACATCGGCTAGTAAATCTGAATGTCGGTTATTCATCTGGTAACCGTTACCGAAAAGTCGGTCAATTTCGTGTGATAACTGTGAAAATACTGGCAGTTGGGGTCTTGTTGTTAAAGGCTGGTGTTTAAATAATGACATGAGTATCTCTCCGAATATAAATTATGACGCCAAGGAATAAGCAGTCGTTGGCGTGGTTAAGTAATAAAAAAACAAATATCGCTTTGTTAAGTACTGCTGCAAAATAGTAGTCAATAAGTTATTTGAAAAAATTCATCTTAGCTGCTTTTTGCAAAGAAATGTTAGCACCTAACCATGATCTCGTTTCTGACAAATGTCACTCATAACAGATTTGCTTTAAGCTTTTTGTTATATTGTCCATAGCAACATTATAAGTCGCGTTAAAGACACAAAATTCATTTTAGTGTTAGGCGGTTGACCTAAAATATTGCAGTTGTTGCCAACTAAAGGTCGGACCTTGTTTACATACGTATTGATCGCCAAGATAACAATGGCCACAAAGACCAACGGCACAGTGCATTCTTCGTTCTAACGACAAATAAATTGATGTATCAGGAATTCCTCTTCCAATACTCGTTTGGGCAATACTGTTCATCATCACTTCTGGTCCACAAAGTAATACTTTGCTCGGTAGGGAATTAAAAGAGGAAAGAGCCTGAGGTAATACGTCTAAAGGAGTCCCTTTTAGTAAATTAAAGCCATCATTGAAATTTGAATCCTCAGATACTTGATCAAGGGTATGATAAATAGTTATTGTTTTTAGCCACCGCTTTTGCTGTGCAATTAACATCTGACTTTGTTCATCGCGCGCCCCGTAAATCAAAACGATTTTTTTATTATCGGTAGTCGCTATTAGGGTGTTAATTAAATGAACAAGAGGTGCTAGGCCGCAACCTCCAGCTACAATTAATATATATTCATCTTTCAATGTTGTGTGTGGCCAACCTTGCCCAAAAGGGCCACGCGCACCGACAATTTGTCCTTTAGACAGATCAAATAAAGCGGAAGTAACACTAGCCATCTTACGAATGAGTGCACTAAATTCATTTTGCTCATTAGGTGGCTCAGTGAATGTAAATGGTGCTTCACCAACTTCAGGTACATTAAGCATAAAAAATTGGCCTGCTTGTGTCTCATGCCAGTGCGAATTTTGAGTTTTACTCAAGAGTCGAAAACGGTAATGACGGGTATCTTTACCATCATCTTTATAATCAATAATTTCAATAGAGTCAGGGATATGATTAAGCATCATTGGCTATCCTTTTCATTATTGAATGTACACCAATCACACCTGGACACGTTTGTTCACATCGACCACAACCGACACAACCATAGCGATCAAATTCTGTTGCAATGCCATCACTAAATTTATGACGCCAAAAACGTTCAACACGCTTTCCTGCTTCTGCTGTTGGATTATGAAAACTTGCTTCTTTTTGAAAACCTTCATACAAACAAGAATCCCAAAACCTTTCTTGTGAAATATTGTCATTTGGTAATTTTATGCTTCGTGTTCCATAACATGAACAAGTAGGGCATAAGCTAGTACAACCAGAACAGCCTATACATTGAATGGCTACTTTTTGCCAAAAAACGGCTGAAACATTATTGTTATTTATTTTTTCAATGGCGATATTAATATGACTATCGTCTGAGAATTTTTGCTCGCAGGCTTTAAGTGTTAAATCACGTTGAGTCAGATAATGCCAATGTGCTGTCTCAAGTGGCTGACCTTTAATGGTCATATGCTTTATTGCCATTGCGCCTTTTTCTGAGCCTTCAATGAGTAGCCATTGTGGTTTTTCTAAAGGCTGATTAACTAATGGGTGTAAAATCAAATCAGCGGTGTGACTTCTTACGCCGGGGCCTGCATTAACCGTTGGACAAAAGCCATGTTCACAGGGTGAAATACAATCTAGACCAACAAGCAAACAGTGTTTTCGTCTTGCTTGGTAATAGGGATCATTTTTAAAAAATTTGTCCTGATAATTTACAGCAACCAAGTCACAACTTTGTACGCCAAATAAAACAAAAGGGTTAGGTGAGGGCAATGTCTCCTGAAAATATTCCCCGTTAAAAACTAGTATATTTTCTTGTTGAGCAAAAAAGAAATCTTTAATGGAAGTTTGTGCTTTTTCATGTAGCAAAGTAGGAAATTGATCAGTTGATATCTGCTGCCAATGACTTTGTCCTTGGTTATTTTTAACTATTTGATGTAGTTGATATTGATAAGTTAAATGTAACTGTAATTTTTTAATATCATCGAGTAAATAAATGTTCATTAATCACCCTCCAATAACTGTTGAATGGACTTAGGCTCGACTCCTTTTGGTAACGGTATGACAGACACGGCACAAGCTTTTAATTCTGGCATCTTTGTGACTGGATCTTGTGCTGTATTTGTGAGCTGATTAGAAGGAGCCTCTTTAAAATGATATGGCATGCTAACTAAGCCTATAGGCAGATCATCAGTAAATATCGCTCGTGTTTCTATATATCCGCGTTTAGACTTTACGCCTATTGCATCAAGATGAGCTATGTTTAACGTATTTGCATTTTCAGGATTAATAAATAAAATTCCTGGTGGTGTTTCTCGTTCTAGCAATGGCGAGTTACGAGTCATTGAACCACAGCCATAATGAAAATGTAGACGATTAGTTGTTAACGACAATGGGTATTCATCATCGGTAGGTTCATCAATATCAGTATGATTTACGCTGATTAGCCTGGCTTTTCCTATCGGAAAAGTATTCGCGTGTAGTAGTCTAGTACCTGTTGGGTTTTCGTTATTACATGGCCATTGTAATCCATGATTTTTGACCAGTTTTTGATAAGTCATCGCCTCATATAAAGGATTTAATGAGGTCATTTCATTAAATACATCTTCACTAGTTTTCCAATTTAGTTGATCACTACCCATTTTTTTAGCTAAGGCTTGTAACCACTGCCAGTCTCCCATAGCCACGCCTAAGGGTTCTAGTGCTTGATTAACTAATTGCACACGACGTTCACAATTGGTAAATGTTCCATCTTTTTCGGCAAATGATGCGGCGGGTAATATAATGTCAGCAAGTTTAGCTGTTTCCGTCATACTAAGTTCGGCAACCACGAATAAATCTAATTTTTTTAACGACGCTTTAACATGATTCTGATCGGGGTCGGTTACCACAGGATCTTCACCAAAAAGTATCAGTGCATGTAAATCTCCGGCCAAAGCTGCCTTTGTCATACCCATTGAGGTAAGGCCTTCTAGTGGGTCAAGATCACATTGCCACGCGTTTGAAAATTTTGTTTGTATATTAGTGTCAATGACGGATTGATATCCAGGGTAAACATTGGGTAGGCACCCCATATCACATGCACCTTGAACATTATTTTGACCTCGAAGCGGATTAACACCTGTCCCGTTTTTTCCTATATGGCCACAAATCAGAGCAAGATTAGCGAGTGAAATGACATTATTGGTTCCACTCATGTATTGAGTGATACCCATACCATAAAAAATCATTGCTCGTTTTGCTTGGCTATAGTGTTTTGCCGCTTGATAAATATCGACAGCTTTTAGACCTGTTATTGCCTCAACCGATACTGGTGTTAGTTGCGATACATGTTGAGCAAGATACTTAAAGCCATTACAGCGTTCATTAATGAAGTTTTCGTCGTACCACTTTTCTTTGATAATAACGTGTAACATCGCATTAACAAGTGCAATATTACTGCCTAAATTAAGTTGTAAATGAATATTAGCAAGTTTAGCAAGACGTGTTTTTCTAGGATCTACAACGACTAACTCACATCCTTTAAGGTGGGCCTGCATGATATGACCGCCCAATATGCTATGATTTTCTGTTGGATCAGCGCCAAACACCATAATAAGATCGGTGTCGAAAATTTCACTTGCACTGTTGGTCATTGCTCCCGAGCCTAGTGATTGTTTTAAACCAGCAACGGTAGGGCTATGGCAAATACGTGCACAATGATCAATATTATTGGATTTTAAAACGGTACGGGTAAATTTTTGTGCTGCGTAGTTATCTTCATTTGTCGCTCTGGCACTACTGATTATACCAATACTTTTAGGACCACTATCGTCTAAAATTTGATTTAACTCTACTGCAATGGTGGACAGTGCTTCGTCCCAACTAATCGGAAAAAACTCATTTTTTATTCGCTTTAATGGCTGAGTAAGACGGTTTTTATTGGTAACAGCATAAGCGGTACTCCACCCCTTGTCGCAAAGCTTTTCTTTGCTTATAGGGTGATTAGACTGAGGCTCTACACTTTTAAGTTCCCCGAGTTCGTTCACTTTTAAATTAATGCCACATCCAACACCACAATAGGGGCAAATAGTGCTTATTAAGTCATCAACCATGATCAATTCTAGCCTCGTCATTTCAATATATATTTTTATATTTTGAGTTTTATTATAGACATGAATAAATCACATTATGTACATAATATTTATTTGCCTGATAAAAATCAGTCAATGGTTAACTGATCAATACTTAAGCAGACGACTGGTTGTTATTATGTTTATTATTCAATCAAACCCTACCATGAATGTCGGTTGCTACTATGTCTGAAATATTTGGTTCTGATGCTTTTTCTCCTAAACAAATTGCCGAGCGAGTAAATAATATTGGCGTAACAAAAGTTAAATTACCCTTGCTTTCTATGGTGATGTTAGGTGTTCTTGCGGGAGCATTTATAGGTTTAGGTGCGCTGTATTTTGTGATTGTTAAATCGGACGCCACATTAAGTTTTGCTAGCAGCCAATTGTTAGGCGGTTTGACATTCTCTCTGGGCCTGATTTTGGTAATTGTTGCGGGTGCAGAGTTATTCACCGGTAATAATTTACTGGTGATGGCTTGGGCTGCAGGGAAAATTTCCAGTGAAGAACTGTTAAAAAACTGGTTAATTGTATGCTTTGCTAATTTTATAGGCGCTACTGGATTAGCCGTATTAGTCTTTCTTTCAGGTCATACCGAAATGAATAATGGTGCGATAGTAGAGCAATACATAAACATCGCTATTACCAAAACGAGTATGCCAATGGGGACCGCTTTTTTTAGAGGTGTATTGTGTAATGTGCTGGTTTGTCTAGCAGTTTGGATGGCATTTTCGGGTCGCACGATTATTGATAAAGCCATTGCCATTGTTTTTCCAATTTCAGCCTTTGTGGCCGCTGGTTTTGAGCATTGTATTGCCAACATGTATTTCATTCCATTAGCGATGCTTATAAAAAAATTTGGCCATTCGTCTCTTGTTGCCGAATCAGTCACTTGGCTTGGGTTTGCTAGTAATTTAGTACCAGTAATTTTAGGTAATTTGGTCGGTGGTAGTGTGTTGGTTGGTTTGGTCTATCATGTGATTTATAGACGAGTTGCAAAAGGTAATAATTATTCAGAATAAAAAATATAAATAACGAGGTAGAAATGACGCCGCCATATTTAAAAAATCTAACGAGTATTCAAGCCAAGCAACAGTTAGCTGAGTATGGAGCTAATATTTTGCCCGAAGCCGTTACACCTGGAATTTTTAAAATTTTTTTCCGCCAGTTTAAAAGCCCATTTATTTATGTATTGTTGGCAGCAGCCATTTTATCTTATCTTCTTGGTCAAACTATCAATGCGTTTTTTATTCTTGTTGTACTTATTCTCAATGCCGCAATAGGCTCTATTCAAGAATTTTCTGCTGAAAAAGCAGCAATGGCGCTTAAAAAAATGGTGCCTTCAACTACTACTGTGATACGTGATGACAAAACAATCATTATTAATACTAGCGATGTAGTGTTAGGTGATTTGGTGTTATTAGTGTCTGGAGATAAAGTGCCAGCAGATATTCACTTATCGTCCAGTCAAGATTTACAAGTTGATGAATCTATGCTGACAGGTGAGTCAATTGCCGCTGATAAATCACTCCAAAATAGAGGAAGTAGCCTTAGTGATAATCACCAATATTGTTATGCTGGTACGGTTGTGATGAAAGGCAGAGCAAGTGGTTACGTTATGAGCATAGGTGCTAATACTGAAATAGGAAAAATTGCCGCGGATGTAAAAGAGCAACAAACCAAGCCACCATTATTATTACGAATTGAAATATTTACCCTACGTATTACTTACGGAATTTTGATTTTAATTACCTTGATTTTTGTTATCACCTTAGCACGTGGGAATGATCTTGCTAGTGTGTTTTTTCTAGGGGTAGCATTAGCTGTTTCTGCTATTCCAGAAGGCCTGCCTGCTGCAATAACTGTTGCATTGGCGATTGGCATGCGAAGAATGTCTAAGGTGCAAGTCATCATTAGAAACTTAGTTGCTGTTGAGGCATTAGGCTCTTGTACTTACGTTGCATCAGATAAAACCGGCACTTTAACGGTTAATGAGATGACCATTCAGCTACTTTTACTCGCTGATGGCAGTCAATATAATGTGACTGGTGAAGGTTTAGACTTAAACGGTGTAGTAGAGGTAGTAGAACCAGGGAAAGCTAATATTTTACTGCTTAAGCTAATGATGCATGCTGGGATATTGGCTAACGAATCCTACTTAGAGAAAATAGGAGAAGATTGGCACGGGCAGGGTGATATGGTGGATGTTGCTTTTTTAGTATTAGCGAAAAAAAATGGGATTGACTATAAAGAGGCACGCAGTCGTTACCCTCAAATACTCCAAATACCATATGAATCAGAACAGGCGTATTGTGCAACCTTAAATATGGTGGAAGGTGAATATCACCTTTTTGTTAAAGGCAGTGTTGAAACGTTGTTGAAGATGCTCGACGATGGTTATTCTATTGACATAGAGGTTAAAGCGAATCAGCTTGCTGGCAAAGGCTATCGCGTTTTAGGACTGGCATATACAATTTTGGACAGCCCCCCAAAGTCACTTGAGGAAACCTTGCATGGATTAACATTTATTGGCATGGTTGGTATGATAGATCCATTAAGACCGGGTGTAATTGCTGCAGTTGCTGATTGTAAAAGAGCAGGTATTAATGTGGCAATGATAACCGGTGATCATCCTAAAACAGCATTAGCTCTAGCCGAGCAAGCAGGCATTACAAATAACAATGCTAACATAATTAACATGCAAGCAGTAACGGGAAAAGAATTAGAAAAAAGCCATGAAAAAGGCAGTTATTATTTTAGTGAATGTGTACACAGCACCAATGTTTTTGCTCGTGTATCACCCCATCAAAAGAAACAGATAATAGAACAGTTGATGCACGATGGAGACTTTGTAGCAGTAACTGGGGATGGTGTTAATGATGCCCCAGCATTAAGTCATGCACATGTCGGGATTGCTATGGGTTTACGTGGGACTGATGTGGCAAGAGAAAGTGCAGACATTATTATCACGGATGACGATTTTTCATCAATTGTTAACGGGATTGAACAAGGTCGTATTGTTTACAGTAATATTCGTAAAGTGATATTCTTACTAATATCAACAGGTGCAGCTGAAATATTATTGGTGATCTATTCACTTTTATTTGGCACGCCACTACCATTATTTCCATTGCAGCTACTCTGGCTTAACCTGGTGACCAACGGTATACAAGATGTAGCATTGGCTTTTGAACCCGCTGAAGGTAACGAACTTACCAAACCATCAAGACTTCCTAGTGAACCCATTTTTAATCGTTTGATGATTGAGCGGGTGGTTGTTAACGCTATAGTGATGGGAACATTAGCATTTGGCGTATTTAAGTGGCAAATTGATCAAGGTCTTGATGAAGACGCAGCGAGAAATATTACACTATTGCTGATGGTACTGTTTGAAAATGTCCATGTATTAAATAGCCGCTCAGAAAGCCTGTCTATTTTTAAACAGTATTTTTTCGGTAATAAATTTTTGCTGTTTGGTATGCTAGCTGCCCAAAGTGTTCACATTGGTGCCATGTACACGCCAGGATTAAAAGAATTACTAAATTTATCTCCTGTGTCTTTGTGGCAATGGTTGGTACTTTTATGTATAGCGTTGTTACTTATAGTAGTGGACGAAATACATAAAAAATGGCTTAGCAATAGTTAAAAAACAAGAACTGACGTGGCTTATATTCTTTTTAAACGTATTAATAAAGTTAGCCCACTGTCCATTGTTTTTGGCACACACTGGCGCTAGTTAAGAGTACACTGCGTTATTACATATTCAAGAGCCACTAGGGTTTCTATTGTTGACTTTCTGGTTATTACTTTTAATTTTAAAAACCTATAAAGAACTGATTTATGTCAGAGAAAACATAAAATAATAAGGTTATATTATTATGCAAGGTATTACATTACCTGAGCAACTGTATAAGTATGTTAAATGAAAACCAAAAGCTTTTTTCTTTTATTTTTATTTATCAGATGGTTAATTTTTAATTGTTTATGCAGTGCGAGTAACAGGCTGTTGCCGACAACCTGTTAACTGATTACACAAGTTTTAAATCATCCTGCGCCGCCGCATACAACAAACCAAAATAGGAATTTAATTATGTTTATACAATTAGCTGAAGAATTTGCTACTGCAATGAAAACAATAAATAATGGAGACCAGTTCTCTACAGACCATTTTTCTACTGTGATGCAGCCATTTAACAGTCTTTTAGAAATTAGTACTAAAACAGTTATACAATTAATCAACCAACAATCCTTATTAATTATTTCAATCATGAACGATAGCGCAGCCCAAACTAAAGCGTTATTAGAGGAAAAAGATTTAACCACCGCGATTGAAACACAAAAAGTTTTCACTGAAGAGCTTCAAGTAAAAGTTTCTGCTTCAGCTAAAGAAGCTTATGACGTTGTGACTAAAACTTCTGAAGAAATCGCTACTCTAGTTAATAATTCTATAGCTGAAGCATCTACGCTTGCTAAATAATGTATGACTGAAAATAAGTAAACTTTGTACTTTTTCTTTTAAAAGCCAGTCTATATAGACTGGCCTTTTTATCGTTATATCTATTTGTAGTGGCATAGTTAATTTG
>DPHE01000101.1:4555-6297 GCA_003521815.1 Colwellia sp. | reverse complement strand
ATCTAATAGTGGTTTATAACTACTATCATCTTTTTCTTTAAAGGTGTCTGCTAATTGCTCTGCTGTAATTACACCTTGGCCTAGCTTAAATACAGCGAGTATTTTTTCATCATTAAAATCAAAAATGGTGCTGATACGACGAAGAAGATCATTATTTATCATTAGATTACCTAAAACTATTTGTTGTGTAGATGATTTTGTATGTCACCACTTTAAAATATTTTTAAAGCATAGTTGGCGTGTAGTATAACCGACTATTATCAATATTTATCCACACTATTATCCATACTAAGTAGAAGATAAGCTATAATTTCATCTTGTTTTTCTATTAAATAGAGATAATGATATGAAAAACACACCGCAGCCTACTCAAAGCTGCGAGATATTACTTAGTAATGTTTATGTTATGACACATTCTTTTTTCTCTGATGTGATTAGCATTGGATGCACGATTCAAGATCCTGAAACATATGCGAAGACACTTTCAGAAAAAATACCGGGAAAATACACGCTGATTTGTTCACTACAATGCGAGAATCCATGTAAGGTGAAGAATCAAATACAAACGTATTTAAAAGCCGAAGGATATATTAATGAATTTTATCAAGTTTCCACTGACATTGCAGAGCGTTTACTTAAAAGAGAGAGCTTAAGAATTCCCATGTTAAGCTCATAGTAAAGTTCAAACGGCTCACCCTAATCACACCTCTGTTTACCCTGAGCTTGTCGCCCTTCGACAGGCTCAGGATGAACGAGATCACTTAATTAGGACTCGGGACACTCCATTCACCTTATCGGTTGATATCAACAACCACACGGCCACGAACTTTACCAGCCATTAACTCTTCGGCTGTAGTAATGACTTCACTCAAGCCTATATCGGTAGAAATATCTTCAAATACTTCTGGATCTAGAATATCAGCAAGACGTTCCCAAGCTTCAATGCGATCTTCGATAGGTCGCATCACACTATCAATACCAGCTAAAGTCACACCACGTAAAATAAAGGGTGCAACCGAGGCAGGTAAATCCATACCTTGTGCTAAACCACAAGCAGCAACAACACCACCATATTTTGTACTGGCACAAGCATTCGCTAAAGTATGACTTCCTGCAGAATCTATTGCGCCAGCCCAACGTTCTTTCGCTAATGGGCGACCAGGTTCTGACAATAATTTACGATCAACGACCTCTGATGCACCTAATTTCTTAAGGTATTCTGCTTGGTCTACTCTACCGGTTGAAGCAATAACGTTATAACCCAATTTTGCTAATATCGCGATTGAAAAGCTACCAACACCACCGTTAGCACCTGTCACTAAAATTTCACCTTTATCTGGAGTCACGCCATTTTTTTCAAGGGCGATAATACAAAGCATTGCAGTATACCCTGCAGTGCCAATAGCCATTGCTTGGCGTGGTGAAAGTCCTTTAGGTAATGGAATTAACCATTTACTTTTTAAACGCGCTTTTTGAGCCAAACCACCACAATGATTTTCACCTACACCAAAGCCATTGAGTAGCACTTTATCGCCAACATTAAATTTATCACTTTCACTGTGTTCAACAGTACCAACTAAATCAATACCTGGAACCATAGGAAATTTTCTTACTACAGGGCCTTTACCAGTGATCGCTAACGCATCTTTATAATTAATAGTGCTATGCGAAACATTAACGGTAACATCACCTTCAGGTAGTACGCTTTCATCAATATCTTTGACTGTAGCTCGGTAACCTTG
>DPHE01000101.1:0-4310 GCA_003521815.1 Colwellia sp. | reverse complement strand
CTAGGCAAAGCCGCGATAAAGTGGTTGAAATAATTGTCTAATGGCTTAGTATCTTGTACCAGTTTTGCTCGACTCACTGCTCCCTCCCAGCCAATCCAAAAATATTCGGCTAGCTGCTCACAATTGGCCGTATTTGATATATCACCTTGCATTTGTGCTGTTTTCAGGCAGTTTGCTATGCAATGTTGCCAGCACAATAATATCTCTATCAATGGCTGTCTAAAACTTTCTGGTAATAATTCAATTTCTTGCCCAAGGTTTCCTACTAAGCATCCCCGCTTAAATTGATAGCGGATCATGCCCATCTTGGCATCGTTCACAAAATTATTTATGCGAGCTAAAGGTGGATAAGATTCATCTAACAAACAAGCATTTAATTTATTAGCAAAATAATTAGCATACTGTTCAATAACAGCCTGGCCAAATGCTTCTTTGCTAGCGAAATAATGGTAAAAAGAACCTTTAGGCACGCCAACCTTTTTCAAGATCTTATCAACCCCTGACGAAGTAAAACCTCTTTCAGTCAATTGTTCAAGGCCGCTGCGGATTAATTCAGCTTTAGTATCTTGATTTTCGCGAGATACTTTTGGTGGTCTGCCACGACGTGGTTTTGTTATTGGTAAATTCATATTTATATAATAGACCGAACGTCTATTTAATTGCAAGCCGATTTATTAAAAAAGTCCCCCCTATTGAGCGACTTAAAGTTAGTCGGTTTGATATCCCTACGCTTACTCATTCGATGGCTAAAGTAGCGGTTAATTAGTTTACTGCACTTTTATATTGATAACGACAAAGAGCACAGACGTCATTAGTTACAAAGTACCTTAACTACCCAATATTTTAAGCGGTAATGACAAAGCGCCATTGCCTGTTTGGCCAACAAACCAAATAATGCCACTTAAACCACCTACAGTAACAACATACCATAAGGCTGATACAATTTGAGCATATCGATTAAGTGGCAGTAACTCACTTAAATGCCGACGTTTATATTCAAAGACTATTTCAATGCTACCAATAGCCAATAAAAAACCTAATAACGCTAAACCAAAGTGATAACTAATATAAACACCTGATGCTGCACCTAATAGACAAGCTACTAAACCTACTTTAGAATTGATTGAAAAAGCGATACTTTTAAGTATGTGACCACCGTCTAAGGGTAATATGGGCAACAGATTAAATAAATTAAGTAGCGCATTAAATACCGCTAAACCGGCAAGTATTTCTATGTCGGTAAGCCAATAGCCAATTAAGCAGGCAATAGAGAGTATCAAGCCGAAGAACGGCCCCATTATTGAAATAAAAACATCTTGCCAACGGGTATTAATTTTGTCATCACTTAGCGCTAAGCCACCCACAAAAGGGATAAGATATATGCCTTTAGTTTTTAAACCAAAGTATTTCATCGCTTTGATGTGACCATACTCATGAAAAACTAAACAAAGAACAAGCGCAATGGCAAACTCAATAGAGAATAACCAGCTATAAGCTGCTAAACTGCCTGCAGCAAATAACACTTTAACCACCTTAGCACTTTTCAATAATTTCAAGCCAAGACCGGCCATTCCAACAAAGCTAAACTTCATTGGTTGCTTTTCACCTTGGGTTATTTCACGTTGCTCTATATCTTTTTCATTGAGGGTATTTTCATGCTGCAACTCGTTATTGAGTAACAGCTGAAATTGCAGATCAAATGGCTGCCATTGCAGTGAGCCCTTAAGCTCAACCTGTAATTCGCCCTGCTCACTTTGTAATAAAAACTGATGTAAAAACTTCTCACTATCTGCATTCGCATCAATTTGAGAAACACATTGGCCATCCCAAAATAATTGCTGCCATCCTGCCATTGAACCTTCTAACCGTAGTATTTTACCTAAACACGCTATCTCTAATAATTGCATTTTATAAACTCAGGAAATAAAACCTTGCCCGATTATCACTATATTTATCAATGCAGCAAGGTTTATCGATAAAAATTAAGCAAACGCAGTCTCTAACGTCATTTTACCCACCCCTTTTATTTAAAAACATCACATGCCATCTTTTCGACATATTTTGTCAGTACTTTGCCTTTATTCTGACACCGTTCACACTCAATACTTTGCTTAAATAGCCTATATCACATAAAGACAAGAGCAAGAGATGTTCACTTCTAAAAAAAAATTACAACTTATCGATTATCAAAATTCAACTTATTACCGACAACAGTCTAAAAAAAGACGTTATAAATGGTTAAAATATTCACTAATATTATTACTTATCATTATAGTTTCTTTGGTTTTAGTCCCTTTTGCACAAAGTAATCCACTTTATGTGAAGGAACAACTACAAACTGACAATGTTTTCATTCATGGCCCGACATTAATTTTTGAACATCCAAATAAGGCCATACGTGCAACCTTACCTATCGATATTCAAACCAACATTGAAATTAATGGTTTAGTGGCTTACGTAGAAATAAACCAAACGTTCATTAACCCTTATGCTATTGCGTTAGAGGGCAAGTATCAGTTTCCACTACCTGAAAACTCGGCAGTAAAACGATTAATAATAAAAATGGACGATAAAGAAATAATTGGCGAAATAATGGAAAAAAAAGCCGCAAAAGTCCTTTACCAAAAAGTAAAAAAACAAGGAAGAAAAGCAAGCTTAGTAGAACAACATCGTCCAAACTTATTTACCAACAAAATAGCGAATATTCCAGCACAATCATCTGTTGTTGTTACGTTAAAATTTATCATGCCTATTTCTTTTTCCAATGGTAAATTTACTTTACGACTACCACTGGCATTCACTCAACGATACCAACCAAAATCGACTTCACACTCACCAGAACACTTCTATAAACAGTGGCATGAATCATTTAACGTATCAGACCCGAATTCGCCGAACACGCGCTCTCGATCGGTTGCCCGTAGCGAGTCATCAATAAACATTCAATTAAACTCAGGTATCCCTATTACTTCTATTTTTAGTGACAGCCATAAAATAAAATCACGCGCATTAAACAGCGATCAAAACGCATACTTTATTACGTTAGACAAAACACCGGCAGTTTCTAGTAAAAGCGTTGATTTAAGTTGGCAGTTATTAGCAAGTAATCAACCTCAAATGAGTAGTTTTACCGAAGAAATTTTAGGTGAACATTATACTTTATTAACCTTTTTTCCGCCAAAAACAGAAGTAGCAAAAGTGATAGCAAGAGATATCATTTTTATTATTGATACTTCCGGTTCAATGCAAGGAGGCTCGATGGAACAAGCGAAAGCTAGTCTGCAACTTGCTCTATTACAGCTTAAAAATAAAGACAGCTTCAATGTCATCGCTTTCGATGATGATACAGAATTACTGTTCCCTATCACTCAAATGGCCTCAGAACAAAACATCAATAAAGCACAGCTATTTATTGATGACTTAAATGCCGACGGTGGCACTGAAATGTATCGACCACTTAGCAATGCGTTAATGATGAAAAAAAATGAAGCGCAATCAATAAAAGCCATTCGCCAAATAATTTTTATTACTGACGGCGCAGTCGCAAATGAATTTGAGCTAATGCAACTACTTAATACGGCTCAAGGGAATTTTCGTTTATATACAGTAGGAATAGGCGCAGCACCCAATGGTTACTTTATGAAGAAAGCAGCTCAATTCGGTCGAGGCAGTTATGTTTTTATTCAAAACAATAATGAGGTTCAACAAAAAATGACTCACTTCATGACAAAAATTAGCCAACCTGCAATCAGTAATATTAACTTAACACTCGAGAGCCAAGTGCTGCAGCAAGTGGAAGTGTATCCTAAAAAGATCCCTGATTTATATTTTGGTGAACCGCTGCAAATTGCACTTAAATCTCAGTTTCCTATCACGAGTGTTCAATTAACAGGTGATACTGCATCAACTCCTTGGTACCAATCGTTAATGATTGATGATCGCGAGTCATCAAAAGGTATTTCATCACTTTGGGCACGGAGAAAAATTGAAAGTTTACTCGATAGTCTTGTTATCGGCGCAAATAAAGAAAAGGTAAAGTCGCAGGTTATTGCTACATCACTCACTCACCAAATAATATCCCCTTATACTAGCTTTATTGCGGTAGAAAAGCGGATCAAAGACTCGTCGTTACACGTCAAAAAAAACTTATCGCGTGTCCAACAAGCTAAAAATAACGTTATTCAAGCCCATGAGAGTTTAATGGTAGCTATGCCCCAAACATCATTGGGTTGGCAATTACAGTTTTTGATTGGCATAACGCTATTGTTATTAGGCTTAGTCTTAGTGAAGGTTGGTAACTTTACATGGCT
>DPHE01000042.1:5784-7929 GCA_003521815.1 Colwellia sp. | reverse complement strand
AATGGATTTGATTTTAGTCATTACAACGCAGCGTTAAATGCTAATCCAACTAAATATACTATTTGGCAAGGAGCCGGAACTTATTCATCGAATGGTGATAATGGTAATTTAAACTATGATTCAGGAGAGGCGTTTTCTCAAATTTTTAAAGGCACTCATGAGTTAGATATCCATTATGATGGCATGGGCGTTTTTATGCGCGGCATGTACTTTTATGATTTTGCCATGATGGATAGTGACAGAGATTGGACTAACCAACTGAGTGATCAAATCAATGATCCTTGTAATGACAGTGACGCGAATGATCAAGTTTGTGCAGATGTTCGTTTACTTGATGCGTATGTTTACGGTAATTTTGAACTAGGTGATATGCCTTTGTCTGTCAGAGTAGGGCAGCAAGTGATTAGCTGGGGTGAAAGCACATTAATGGGGCACGGCATAAGCGAAATTAACCCAGTGGATATTGCGCGCTTAAAAGCACCAGGGGCAGAATTAAAAGAAGCTTTCATTCCTTTTGGCTCTGTTTGGGCATCTTTAGGTGTTACTGAAAATTTTAGCGTAGAAGCCTTCTACCAATATGATTGGGAAAAGACTGTTTTACCACCACCAGGTAGTTATTTCTCTACCAATGATTTTGCCGGTGATGGCGGTCATATGAACAATGTTCAACTGGGTTTTTCAGGCAACCCTGATATGGACATTAACACCTTAATTGCTGGATTAAACCAAATTGGCGCGCTAGCTGAGTCAGGTAATCCGTTAGCTGCTCAGGCTTATTTAGCTTATCCGACTAAAATAACCTTGAGATCACCTGGAGATTCTGCTGAATTAGAGCCTGAAAATGGTGGTCAATATGGCCTACGTTTGTCTTGGTATGTTCCAGAATTGAATGAAACTGAGTTTAGTCTTTATTATGTAAACTATCACAGTCGTAGACCACTTTTCTCAGGTCAAACAGCAAATTTTGGTGCGGCATCAATTGGCGCTGATTTAGCTACTTTAGCGACAACTGAGATTACTGCAGAAAATCTCTACTCTCTCAGTACTTTCTCACAAGTGAAGTTAGCCTACCCTGAAGATATTCAAATGTATGCCATGAGTTTTAATACTACTATTGGTAATACTGCTGTTGCTGGTGAAATAAGTTATCGCCAAGATGAGCCTTTGCAAATAGATGATGTAGAATTGTTGTTTGCTGCTATGCCTCAGCAACTTGCCAATGCAGGTCTTCAACCCAGCCTTGATGGTATATCTCAACTAAACCCTTTTAATGCTGACGGAACAATGAGTGATACGCCTTATGGACCAGGTCAAGAAGCCAACGGCTTTATATTATCTGATACTGTTCAAGCCCAATTAACATTAACACATTTATTCGGTCCTACCTTAGGAGCCAGTCAATTTGTTGGTTTAGTTGAGATTGGGGGGATTAACATCAATGATATGTATGATCAAGATGAATTACGATTAAATGGTCCTGCTACAGGACGAAGTGGTAGTACATCAGGGTTAATGCTTGACGTACAAGGTGGCACTGAGACTAACCCGTTCCCAACTGATTTTGCTTGGGGTTATAAAGTTGTTGCAAAACTTGATTATGCTAATGTTTTCTCTGGGATTAATATGAGCCCTCGTGTGGTATTTTCACATGATGTAAAAGGAATAACGCCAGATCCATTGTTCTTATTTGTTGAAGATCGAAAATCTGTAGCACTTGGTTTGAACTTTAATTATCAAAGTCGCTGGACTGCAGATTTGAGCTACAACACTTTCTTTGATGGGGTTGGTACAACCAACCAAATGGAAGATCGTGATTATGTCTCTTTCAGTATTAATTATTCAATTTAATAAAAGGCAACAAGTATGAAAACTCATATAAACAATAAATCATTATTATTAGCAATATCGGTTGCCCTTGTTTCCAGTGGAGTATCGGCAAAAATATCAATGGATGAAGCTGATAAACTAGGTAAAGAATTAACCCCTTTAGGTGCGATTCAAGCGGCAAATAAAGATGGTTCTATTCCTGCTTGGATAGGCGGCATTACCAAAGCTCCTGCAGGCTATACTGTTGGCGACCATCATATAGATCCCTATCCGAATGATAAGGTTCAATATTCAATAACGGCAAAGAATGTATCTGAT
>DPHE01000042.1:5171-5599 GCA_003521815.1 Colwellia sp. | reverse complement strand
ACTCCAGGACAAGTTAAGTTATTTGAAACGTATCCTGAAACATTCAAAATGGATGTTTATCAAACGCGTCGTAGTGCCTCTTACCCATCACATGTTTATGATGCCGTAAAAGTTAACTCAACTCGTGCAGAATTAGTAGAGGGCGGTAACGGTATTAAAAATACGTCTGTTGGTATCCCATTTCCTATTCCTGCCACTGGCTTAGAAGCTATTTGGAATCATATTTTACGTTATCGCGGCGAAGCTATGGTTCGCCAAGGTGGGCAAGCAGCGCCTACCGCGTCTGGAAACTACACTTTTGTTGGTTTCGTTGATCAACTTTTAATTCCTTATAGCGTTGAAGGTACTACACCTAGCGACCTGGAAAAAACCAATATTTTATTTAAGTTTAAGCAAAAGGTTACTGAACCTGCGCGTTTAGCGGGTAC
>DPHE01000042.1:0-4924 GCA_003521815.1 Colwellia sp. | reverse complement strand
CGTCGTGCGCCCAATGTGGCATATGATGCTCCAGGTTCAGCATCAGACGGTTTAAGACTTACCGATGATTTTGATATGTACAATGGTGCACCGAATCGTTATAACTGGACTTTGAAAGGTAAACAAGAGTTATTAATTCCGTATAACGATTACCGTTTACATAGTGATAATCTTAAATATAGTGATATTCTCCAACCAGGTCATATTAACCCTGAGTTAGTACGTTATGAAAAGCATAGGGTATGGGTTGTTGAAGCGAATTTAAAAGAGAATACTCGTCATACTTATAAAAAGCGTGTTTTCTATATTGATGAAGATAGTTGGCAAGTAGCTGTTTCTGATATTTATGATAACCGAGATGAGTTATACCGTATCGCTGTTGCCCATGGTGTAAATTACTATGAAGTACCAACACAATGGTCTACGCTTGAGGTATATCATGATTTCCAATCTAGACGCTATATTGCTATGGGGTTGGATAACGAAAACAAAATGTACGACTTCTCAGTGAAGTTAAAGCAAAAAAGCTTCACACCGTCAGCACTAAGACGCGAAGGTCGTAGGTAAGGCTTTCAACGTTAAACGGCTGGCTTGTGTCAGCCTTTTTTTTAACTTCTTTTTATTTATTATAATAATGTAGAGAATTCGAAAAATGCATTTTTTTTTACCTTTATTGATGAGTTTTTTACTGTATTCATTCAGCCTAGAAAGTTTGGCTGTAGACGCTTCTTCAACCACTTATCACCCTTCGGTGAAAACCCCTTTAGTCAGTCAATCGTTATTATTAGACATAACCACCGTTGGACAAGTTAAATTAGTGGCCGTTGGTGAATACGGACATATAATTTTGTCTACCGATGGCATTAACTGGCAACAAGCCAGTGTGCCTGTACAAACAACATTAACCAATGTTTTTTTTTACAATGAGACTATTGGTTGGGCCGTTGGTCATGACGCCACCATTTTACATAGCCAAGATGGTGGCTTAACGTGGCAAGTACAACTGTATAAACCTACGTTAGAAAAGCCTTTACTTAATATAGTTTTTAAAACAAGGCTTCAAGGTGTGGCGATTGGTGCCTACGGACTTCTTTTTAGAACTTTAGATGGAGGCAAAACATGGCAAAACGAATTTCATAGTGAGTTCTTATCACCTGATGATGCTGAATACCTAGCCGAGCTAAAACAAGAAGATGAAGAGGCATATCTAGATGAAGTTTCCTCCATTTTACCTCATTTTAATCGCTTAGTACTTGATGGAACTACACTTTATATGGTCGGTGAAATTGGCATAATTGCTCAAAGTAATGATTTTGGCAAACACTGGCAACTATTTGATGAAATTTATCAAGGATCCTTTTTTGATATAGCGAAAACGATGCAAGGTAACTTGCTTGTTGTAGGCTTACGTGGACATGTCTTTAGACGTTTAAAAAATGATACACCATGGGTATTACGCAAAACTAATACGACGGCATTGATTAATGATATTGTTTTAACGAATGATGATCGAATTTTTTTACTCGCAAATAATGGTACTTTGCTAGAAAGTAATGACGATGGTGTAAGTTATCGTTTAAGAAATCAAAAAGATGGTAAAGCGTTAATTGCAGGGGTTTGGTTTAATAATCAATTAATAGTTGTTTCTGATGTTGGAGTTAAAACAATTTCTTTATAAACTTTATTTTAAAATTTAAACCATAAGAATAATTGGATTGTAATACATTATGAAAATTTCCCTTGTCAACCGTTTAGAAGTGGGCCTGTTCCGCCATAAATTTTTGGTGTTAATACTTTTTGTTTTAGCCAGTGTTTTCTTGGTGTTTCAAGCCACACAAATAAAGCTAGGTGCGTCTTTTACTAAAAACATCCCACTTAACCATGATTATATGAAAACCTATTTAAAACATAGGGAAAATTTCGGTGGGGCTAATAATATTTTAATTTCCGTCTGTAATCGTGACGGGGATATATTTACGGCTAACTTCTTTGAAACATTAAAAGGAGTGCACGATAAACTTTTTTTTATACCCGGAATTAATCGTATACAGGTTAAGTCATTATTTTCTCCTAGTACCCGTTTCGTCGAAGTAGTAGAAGATGGTTTTTCTGGTGGGCCGGTAATCCCAGCTGACTTTCAAGCAACTGAACGTGGCTTAGCTATTGTCAAAAGTAATATAGAAAAAGCAGGTATTGTTGGTAGTATTGTTGCCGATGATTATAGTTGTGCCATGGTGAAAGCGTCGTTAATGGATTTTAATCCAAAGACAGGAGAAAAGCTTGATACGTTAAAAATGGCTACACAATTAGAGCAAGAAATAAGACAAAAATTTGAAAAAGATAATATCTCAATTCATATAATTGGTTTTGCTAAAATGGTGGGTGATGTTGCAGAAGGTGCTAAAGGTGTTACTGTATTCTTTGCTATTGCTATAGTCATAACAGCTATAATGGTGTTCTTTTTCTGTCATTCTATTAGTTTAACGTTACTGCCTATAGCATGCTCTTTAGTTGCCGTTATTTGGCAATTAGGTATGTTGTCTACACTGGGTTTTGGGCTTGACCCCATGTCAATTTTAGTACCTTTTTTAGTCTTTGCTATTGGTGTGAGCCATGGTGTTCAAATGATTAATTCAGTTGTTAAGCAAGTGAGTCTTGGTTTATCTAGCCAAGCGGCAGCACAAGCGAGTTTTAGAGCGTTATTAATTCCTGGTGGCATTGCCTTACTATCTGATACTGTTGGTTTTCTGACTTTACTTTCAATTGATATTGGCATCATTCGTGAATTAGCTATCACTGCATCTTTAGGTGTAGCGATGATTATTTTAACTAATTTACTTTTACTACCATTATTGGTTTCATATTTAACGATAACGTCTAAAGACAGAAAAAATCATGCGGGTAATATTGGTGAAGAAAGTTATGTTTGGCGTTTCATGGCAAGCTTTGCAACAAAAGGACCAGCAAGGATAATCCTAGTGATAACTGTTATGCTATATGGTGCGGCTTGGTTTAATTCTCAAAATTTACAAATTGGTGAATTACATGCAGGAGCACCAGCATTACATGAATCATCTCGCTATAATCAAGATACCTTTTTAATTACTAACCGTTATGCAATCAGTGTTGATTATTTGTCAGTGATCATAGAATCAACTCCTGATGCCTGTACTTATTACGACACCATGAATACTATTGATAAATTTCAATGGCGCATGGAAAATGTTATAGGGGTTCAATCAGCAGTGAGCTTAGCTTCTATATCTAAATTAGTTAACGCAGGATATAACGAGGGTAATCCTAAATGGCGAGTGATCCCGCGTAACAAGCAAACACTAGTACAATCTATTGCACGCGTACCTTCCTCAAGTGGTTTATTAAATAGTGACTGTAGTGTTATGCCTGTCATTTTGTTTTTGGAAGATCATAAAGCAGAAACTATTGATCGTGTGATTAAAGAAGTTAAATTAGCTGCAATTGAACTGGATAATAAGCAATTACAGTTCAAGCTCGCATCAGGTCCTGTTGGTGTGATGGCAGCAACGAATGAAGCAGTCGCAGAGGCTCAGTTACCTATGATGCTTTACGTATATGGTGCCGTGATTATCTTATGTTTACTCAGTTTTAGAAGTATAAGAGCAACGGTTGTTGTTGTATTACCTTTATATGTAGTATCAACCTTAGCTCAGTGGTTAATGACGGTGTTAGATATTGGCTTAACCGTTTCCACTTTACCCGTAATAGCTCTAGGTGTTGGTATTGGTGTTGATTATGGTATTTATATTTTATCCACTATGAGTAAACAATTAAAAGCAGGTGCTAATGTACATGATGCTTATCTTGCGGCTTTAAAGGAACGTGGTAGCGCGGTCTTGATCACAGGATTTACTCTTGCTATTGGTGTATCAACATGGTTTTTCTCAGACTTAAAATTTCAAGTAGATATGGGGGTGTTATTAACCTTTATGTTTTTAGTTAATATGCTAGCAGCAGTCATTGTGTTACCTGCATTAGCAGCATTTTTATGGCCGAACAAAAAAACTTAATTATAAAAATGTTATTTTAAAAACTAAAACGCCTTTAATAATTATCTATTAAGGGCTTTTTTGTTTATACGTTCAATCGGTAGTAATGTTTTTTAAGTTTTTCCTACAAAATTTATCACATTAGCTATTATTATAGGTAATGTTTGAAATAATATTGAGGTGTAGAAATAATTTAATGAATGGGTATAACTGTATATTTAATCAATAAATAGTAGGAATATGCTGTAGTTATTTAACAAACGTGCATAAACAAAAAGTAGTGTATAAAAAATAGATTCAAAAAACTCAAGTAAAGTTCGTAGTAAATAAAAATAATTCTCACAATAGATCAAATTAACTCATATTATCAGTATTATACTATAAAAAAGTAACTCTTACTTTACGTATTATTAAACACGTAAAGTGTCAATAGAGTCCAACTAAATTATTACAAGCTTCCTGTTAAAATAATAGTAAAAGGAAAACGGCATGGCGTTAGTTAATGGTTCTCCCTCAGTGATACTAAAAAATGTAGCACAATTAATAAAGAAAAAAGTCCCTCAAGATACCGCCGATTTAGTCGATCAATTTGCGACTTTATTATATGGTAATATATCTTCTCTGGATTTAACAAACAGAAATGAGAGTGATATGTATGGTGCTACATTGAGTTTGTGGAGTTCGCTTAATGAGCATATAGATGATACACCTATCATTCATGTTTTTAACCCTTCAGTAAGTAAAAATGGCTGGAAATCAAGTCATACTATTATTGAAGTGATAGTTAAGGATATGCCATTTTTAGTGGATTCTATCCGTATAGCTTTGAATCGTTTGGGTCTATCGCCACACCTTATGTTGAATTCACCATTAAAGTTGGTACGAGGTAAAAATAAAAA
>DPHE01000069.1:89017-92176 GCA_003521815.1 Colwellia sp. | reverse complement strand
AAACCAGTTAACTTTTGATTGTGCTCTGTAGCCCATGCTTTATCAAATACCCAACCCAAAACGGGAACGTTATGAGTAATGCCCAACTCAGCGAGCATTTGTTTCACACTCACCAATAACTTGAAGCCATCTGCACTTAATCTGGCATTATAATGCCAAAAATTTATTGCCGCATCTACGTTGTTTCGTTGCATCAAACGGTTTAATAATGGCGGTGTTGCAAAGACCATTTCAGCTGTTTCTTTAAGTTTTATCTGGTGTTTCTTCTGCGCATAAGCTTGTAATAATAACCAGTTTTTATCTACAGAGCCGCCGGCAATACCAATTTTAGCTTGATGAATATCAAGGAGAGATTTGGCTGTAGAGTCACCATTAATATATATGCCACCATGAGCAATTGAGGTTGGCACTAAGGTATAATCTTTTCCTGTAAAACGTTGACGATTTACCCATAACCAATCACTTAAAATAATTTCAATTGCTTTACTTTGTAACGCTACAGCCGAAGCATTTTTACTGCTTAATGGCATTACCTGTAAATTGAAGCGATATTTTTTATCTAACTGATAATGCTTTATTACGTCCATTTCCCAATTAACTGTGCCGTATTTTAATACCCCAACACTTACATTAGGTAAAGCATTAGGCAAGTTTTGGTGGGTATCTGCATAAGCTTTTATAGCGCTTACGCAAAGGAAAAAAAGAACTAATAAACGAGTAGGGGGCATAGTCATCAAAATACCTAATATAACAAAAGAAAAACAGGTATTTACACGTTAGGTGTAAATACCTTTTCACTGTTAGAACTTATAATTAACACTGACAGATAACGATCTTGGTCTTGAAGGACCAACAAAGTATGGCTCTTCAACATCAGGATAAAAATCTTCTAATACTTCATCAGCTTCACCGTAAGTACCAAACGTTTCATATTCGCGATCAAATAGGTTATCCACTTTAGCAGATAAGTTTAACTGACTATTGATCTGGTAAGAAATATAAGCATTAATAAATGAATATGAGGGTATCTTTTTATTCTCATTGGCTTCATCACCACGGTAATAAGAATCTGATGCATAGATTAATTCAGCACCAACACTCATCTGTTGGTTTATAGTCCAATCTGCATGAAGTTTAATTTGATGTTGCGGTTGACCGGGAATAACATCGCCAGGGGTAACTTGACGGTTTGCACCTAGTGGGTTTACCGGGCTAAAAGAGACAAAAGGTGATTCAAACGTCGCTTTTAAGTAGTTATAGCTAGTGCCAAGGTTTATGTCTTCAAACGCGACTGAATAGGCTAACTCTAGGCCTTGGCGTTGTACTTTATCAATATTAACAAAATAACCTTCAGAAGAGGTTGAGCCGGCTTGTTGGAATATTATGTCATCAACCGTTTTGGTTGAAAATACAGTCGCAATGGCGGCAACTGAAGGCGTATTATATTGTAATGAGGCTTCAACCGTTTTAGCAACGACTTGTTCAAGCGGTGGATCAGCAACAAAGCCATTGGGTAATTTACAAGGATCGTCCTCGTCAGCACAACTTAATTCAGCAGGGCTTGGCACACGTGATGATTCGCTATAACTTACTTTAGCGGTAATTTCATTATTGATTTCGTAATTTAGGCCAATAGCAGGGTTAAAGCGATTAAATTTATGATTGCCATCAAGTGAGCCTTCACCGTCATCGATCAGATCATTCATAACAATGTGACTGTTATTGTAACGTCCGGCAATATTTAACGTTAGGCCATGTTCAAAAGCCATAGAGTATGAAGCAAACATGTATTGTTGCTCAGTAGTTACATCTAAACGTACTTGAGATTCGCTATCAAAAACTCCTGTTGGCGATACTGAGCGATCATCGTCAGCTGAATCGTTATTCAAAATACCAAATTGGGTATTACTTTTGAAGTTGATATCGGCTTTATCCATGCCTAAGCCAAAAATTATTTCTTGGTCATAATTATCAAAGCTGGTTACATGAATTAACTGAGTGGCAAAACCATAGCTGGTATTATCGGTAGCGCCATCATTTAATGTACCGTCAACTTCATCTGGATCAATTGTTGAAATATTACTAAACGGTGTGTCTTCAGCATAACCGACAAAATCAACCGGCGTTAATGAACCATCGTCTTCATCTTCTTCACATAATGTTTCCTTAAGGCCAAAACCAAAGTCAAAATTACATTCTTCATAATCGCTGTCATCACCGTTTAAAGCGTTGATTTCATTTTGACGATAATAAGCATTGGCTTGCACGGATAAGTTATCAGTAATGATAGAGTCGCTAGCAATACTTATTAACTTATAGTCATTGTTGGTTCTATCAGGGTGAGTATAAACCGCTTCTCGACCTTCAATGGCAATTAATTCTTCAGGGGCTGCGCCATTTCCTGTCATTTCATTATCATTAGCAGCAAGTGTTAATTCTACAAAGTTTCTGTCGTCTTTATAGCTAAATGAAGCTAAGGCTTGTTTTAATTCACTTTGTGAAAAATCTCGCCAACCATCTTCTTTATAGCTGTTAGCAATAAAATAATATCCCCAGTTACCATTATTGCCACCTGATTGCACTGAGTATTGTTGTTGCCCAAAACTACCAAAAAGCACATCTACTTCGTTGTCAGTATAGCTAAAGCCATTTTTTGTTTTAAGTGATAAGGCACCACCTAAGGTGTTTTGACCAAAAGCAGGATTAGAGCCTGAATATAAGGCAACACTATCAAGCGCGGCTAAAGGGATTAAATCCCAGTTAACGGTATCACCGAAAGGTTCATTAAACCTTACACCGTTTAAATAAACAGAAATACCTTGTGGTAAACCTAATAAAGGCGAGGCAGTAAAGCCGCGATATTGAACATCAGGTTGGAAAGGATTATTTTGCACATCACTAATATTTACACTCACTAGCTGGTTTCTCATATGATCCGCCAAAGACATTGCTTGAGCGCGAGAGATATCTTCAGTTGTTATAACCTGAGCGCTACCAATAATATTAGCGTCTGTAGATATGTTACTTGATAGTGGAGTTTGACCAAAAACACTGATTTTTTCAATACCATCAGCTGATACTGTCACGGCACACAGCAAACTGGCTAGTGTAATAATACGTCTCATTATTCGTCCTTAGTTATTCTAGTTATTCTAGTTA
>DPHE01000069.1:85476-88812 GCA_003521815.1 Colwellia sp. | reverse complement strand
TACCATAGGCTAGTAATATAACGTGAATAACGAAGTAATAGTAGATTTGAAAGAATTTGTTACACTAAATTTATTTGTAATAAAAACTTAAAAAACAGGTAGTTAGATTTGTTTACTGTAAAGAACTCCTACTAAGGTAGGAGGCTTTTGCAACTAATTTCAGGGCAAGAATGTATTTATGATATTTATCGTAATAAATGTAGCATGGTAGTTTTTAGTTTCATCGGTTTTACTGGTTTATTCAGCAGTAAAATACCTCTCTTCGCAACTTTGGTTTTCAGTGATTTACTGTAGTCTGCTGTGATCATTAATGTGGGTATTGATATTGTTCGCCCTTTATTAATGACGTTAGCAGCAGAAAAACCTGTTTCATCGTTATCTAAATGGTAATCAACAATTAAGATGTCAGCATGGTCTTGATAAATATCAACTTTATTTTTAAGGTGTTCAAGGCTAGTAGCGGTTATCACGCTACAATCCCAGCCACCGAGTAAACGTGCCATACCATCACAAATATTGGCATCATTATCAATAACCCAAATAGTGCGTTGCGCCAAAATAGTGCTTTGTAGTATTTGGGAAGGAAGAGAATTCTGTGCCGAGATCTCATCGATTTGTCCTATGGGTACTTGAATTGAAAACATCGACCCTTTACCTTGAACAGAATTAACTTTAATTGGATTATTGAGTATCGTAGATATTTTATCTACGATAGCTAAGCCTAAACCTAACCCATTTCTAAAGGCTATTTTTGAGGATTTTAGTCGTTTGAACTCTTGAAAAATTTCGTTGATTTTCTCTTTAGCTATACCAACACCATTGTCCCATACTTCAATAGAAACAGTATCACCTTGCCTTCTACAACCGAGTAATACCTTACCATTTTCTGTGTACCTAAACGCATTAGACAGAAAATTACGCAATACCCGAGCTAATAAAAAGCTATCACTATGCACTATTATATCGGTAGTGACGTAATGAAAGCTCACCTCGTACTGAGGAGCCTGTTGTTGATATTCATTGGCTAAGTTATCCAGTAAATCAGCCAATTTAAAAGAAGATTTATCCGCTTTAACAACACCGGCATCAAGCTTGGATATATCGACTAAGGAACAAATTAAGTTTTCTAAATCACTGAGTGAAGCGTCAACAGAGTTAACAATAGGCTCTAAATTTGTGTTGAGTATTTGGTCTGCTAGAGAACTATTAAATAATTGCGCAGCATTTAACGGTTGCAATAAATCGTGGCTAACGGCGGCAAGAAACTTTGTTTTAGATATGTTTGCTTGGTCTGCTTCTTTGATGGCTTTTACTAAACTCACTTGTGCTTGACGATGACCTTCAATTTCTATCTGTAATTCAGACGTACGTTCTTGTACATGAACTTCTAGTAAATCATGTGCTTTTTGAAGAGCTAAAGCGTTTTGTTGACGGGCGGTAACATCCCGTATTAGCACAAAGAAACCAAGTACTTTGCCTTCAACATCAATATTGGGTACATAGGACTTTAATAAATAACAAAGATCACCAGCAAGATTTTTTTCTTCGGTTTCAAAACTAACACTTTCTCCCGAAAGTGCTTTACTGACATATCGTTTAACTTGACTGAAATCAAAATTAGTGCGGTTTTGGTGATCTTCTAAACCATAAAGTTCTGAGGCAGAATGACCATACCAATTGAGATAAACTTGATTAGTAAATTGAAACTTAAGATCTGCACCCACGTACGCAATCATCGCGGGTACGTTATCTGTAATTAAGCGTAACCAACGTTCACTCTTTTTCAATGATTCAGCATAGTGATGTTGTTCAGTAATATCAGTGTATGTTTTAATTAATTTACCGTTTTTTAAGTGATGATCTCTTATTTCGACAACAGTACCATTTGATAACGTTTGTACATGGGGCGCATGTTGTTTTTTAGGTTTTAGATCAAGTTCAGTTAAATTACTTAGAGTGGAGAAATAAGGGTTTTCCTTGAGCAATATAGGAGAAAGTTGACTTATTTTTGCAAAGCGTTTATTCCATATTTCAACTTGTTGCTGGCTGCTAATTAACACCACACCTTGAGAAAGGTTATCAACTAAACTTTGTAGCAAGAAGGACTTGTTGGCCATACCTTTTTCGTAGCGGACATTTTCAGCGGTTTTTAACGCCGTAATGTCGCTGTAAAGCATTACCCAACCACCTTCCATAGTGCGGCGTTCATTTAATTGAAACCATCGACCATTTGATAATTTATAGATGGGATTACTATTGTTGGCGTCACCGGGGTGAACATGGCGAATAATACCACGGGTTTTTGCTCTGTCTTTTAAATCTTTAAGGTTTACACCGACGCCAGTAGAAAGACCTAAACTATTCCAAAAAGAAGAAAAATTACTGTTTTGTAGTATAATCCTACCATCACTATCAAGTAAAACAAACGATTCAGATATACTTTCAATTGCATCAATAAATCGTTGTTTAAATAGGTTAGCGTTGTTATTTGCTTGTGTTAATGCTCGGTTACTGTGTTCTAATTCAGCTAACGTGATTTTTAATTCTTGAGTTTTTTCTCTTACCTGTTCAGCTAAATAGACTGAACTTTCGAAGGCATCGTAAGGGGCAAAATGATTGCCATGATTTTCTACTCGCTCCATTAGGGCATGGTTGATTTTTTTTAATTTACGATTTTGCTCTGTTAGTTGGGCTATCTGTTCAACTAATGAGTCTTCATTACAGGTGTCATTCATTAACGCTATCCTCTTTGAACTCATTTCCTGCAATAAAAACCCCTGCAAAAGTTTGGTTTAAGTGAATGCCATTAATATGTTCACCATAACTGTTAAAGCCTGCAATGTTATATTTGGCATACAAGAATTTTGCTTGTTCACGTAATTCTTTTTGTTCAATTTCAATACGACGTAAAAAACAGTCGCAAGCAAGTACTAGTTCAGGTTTTCCAAAGCGTTGTGTAATATTTTCTAGTTTCGTATTTAATGAATTAAAAATATAATCCATATCAACGGCAGTGAGCACAATACCTACATCAATAGCACAATAAAAAGTTAAACTTAAATCGTCTATATTGACCTTTTGGATGGAACGAATGTAGTATTGCCCGCCGACTTTTACCGCCAAGGGGTGTAGTGAAAAAACTTCGGGTGTTAAGTCGTTTATATCTATATTGAGTAATTTAGCGTATTCAATTGCCGCGGGCATGGCATTGAGTTCGTATATAGTTCTGTTGTCGATACTTGCTTCAGTGACGACTAATTTTTCGGTAGGGCATTTGATATGGTTACAATTAAATACTTCAAATGGGCATTTAGTATTGATTAAAATGACAATAGC
>DPHE01000069.1:65297-85255 GCA_003521815.1 Colwellia sp. | reverse complement strand
ATCATCACCAGCTGAGCCACCAAAATGTGGAATACCACCGGTAGCAGAATTTAATGCTTGTAAGAACTGCTCTTCTTTTGTTGATAATCCATCGATCAATGTCAGTAGAAAACTATTCTCTTTTATTGGTGCAAACTCTTTTAAACGGCACTTTTCAGTGAGTTCATTAATAGTGTTTTGTGCATCAACAATATCAAAGTTCTCCATAGACTCTACTTGCTTAGCATTGATAGTAAAATATTTTGAAGAAAAACCGATAGCTGCAATAGATTTTTGTTCGCAGCCACCACGGGTAAATTCACCAGCCGTGGTGCAGCCGACAATATCTATATTTTTAAAGCATTTTGTCATTGCTGCTGCTAACTCGTCTAACTGATAGACAGCAGAGCAGTAAAAAAGTACAAAATCTATATCAGGGTGATTTAATTGTTTCTGTAGTTCCTCACTGGCTTTTAATGCATCAATTGATTTACTAACCGCAACTATTGTTTTTATATTTGTCATGAATCGGCCTAATAGGGTTAAATTTTACATGCCTACGCAAATTAATGAGAAAAATTTACTATTGACAAGGAAAGTCATTTTAATGGTCTTTTAGCCTGAAAGTCTACTGTAAAAAACAATGGGATTTAGCAGTACACGTAGAAGTGGGTGTGTATATACCCACGCCACTTGAAAAGACATGATTTAGCTGGAATTAACCAACTTAGCGCTGTATTAGGGAATTTTGACCAAGCGTTAAATCTCCCTCTAACAAATTTTAATGGTGTTCGAATAGTGTTTAGTCATCACTATTGCCATAAATCACGTTTTGAATGGTTGTTAGCTAACTTTTTTAATTTTAATCGGTCGACCACTGTATTTATTGACAACACATAATTTAGGGTTTTCAATAGTAACTAAGCACTCTAAACATTGAATACATTCACCATAATCAATTGAACCATCTTGGTTGATAGCGTCTATATCACATTTTTTGTTACGACATAATTGACAAGGACTTCCACATTCTTTTCGTCTTGTTAACCATTTTAGTATGGGGAAACGACCAATAATGGCTAATCCTGCACCTAAAGGGCAAAGGTAACGACAATAGAATTTGTGAATTTTTAAACTTAATATTAATAAAAAAACAGAATAGAGAACAAAAGGCCAATAGCGAACAAAATTTAACGTGATACTCGTTTTAAAAGGCTCAACTTCAGCAAGTTTTTCTGCTAAAGAAAGAGAATAAAATGAGGTGCCAACCAAGATAAATAAAATAATGTATTTAATTTTCTGTGCTTGTTTATGATGCTTTGGAGATATTTTTATTTGTCGGATACTGAGTTTTTTCGCTAGCAACCCCATCATTTCTTGAAGGGCACCAAAAGGGCATAACCAACCGCAAAATAGACCTCGTCCGAAAATAAATAAACTAATGAATACGAATACCCACAGAATGAAAATAACGGGGTCTAATAAAAATACTTCTAGCTTAAATCCATTAGCTAACGACAATAATAACGTATAAATATTAACAACAGAGAGTTGACCTTGAGTGTAGTAACCGATGTAAAATATAGTAAATATAAGCATAGTAAAACGTATTCTATGGGTAGCATTTACATGGCTAGCAAGTTGCTTTTGTTTCAAAAAAAGTAAGGATAAAATAATTAGGTATAGTGATAGTAATGCTATTTCGACAGTACGGCTAAGCCATATTCTTACCCATAAAGGTTGTTTCTTTTCTATTACTACTTCGGGTGTGTAAAATAATTTTTCAGGTAACACCTGATCTGTGGTGAATTGATATTGTTTTGTACTCAAGAATGACTGACTATAGTTAACAGCGAGTGATATTTCAAAAGGTCGACTAATTTCAAACCCTGATTGAGATTTTATTCTGAATATATTTTGTTGGTCAATGTCTGGCATTTCTACATTGAACGAAGGATCATAGTAGCTATAAAAATCAATATCACGAATGTCTACTGGAAACTCGCCTTGAACAATACTTAAACGTGCGGGTACTGTTTGTGGAATGAAATTTTCACTGACATAAGAGTAGATACCACGATTAAACACCATTAAGGCATGTTCACCGGGTTTTAGGCTCTCTAGTAATCGTTGATACTCAGCTCCTCCTAAGAGGTTTTTACCAATAATAGGAATGTTAACAAAGGCAAAATACAATTCAACAAAGTTACTACCCTCACGCCCTTGCGATAATTCATCAATCACACTGACTAATTCATTTGAGACGTCTGCAGCAAAGTTTATACCTTGCTTCGTACTTATTTTCCAATGGGATATATGGCCTTGTTCTTCTAGCTGTTTAAAACTGAGTTTTTGGAAAAAATCGGTGTCAATTTTTACCGTTGCAGCAGCGGCAAAGCCTTCTAGCTTGGCCCTAGCGACTTGTAAGGCAGAAGCAATAATTGTGTCGTTAATCACCATTACTGAGACAGTCGCTCTAGTTACGCCATCAAAGTTAGTCATCCCTGGAGTACTGTCGTCCTGAGCATTAATAATATAGCGCTCTTTTATAGAATGCCCTTTATATTGGTTGATAAAGTCAAACATAGGCTGTTCGCCAAGCCCATGTAAAAAAATAGGCTCATGATGATTGAGTACTTTAAAACCAGCGAATACGCCATTGATATCAATACCAATTAATATATTAATTGTTTGACCAGAAAAACCAATGAAATCAGTGAAATCATCAGATTTAAAAACATAGCCTAGTAATTGACTAAGCTGATATACGGGGGTTGTTGCTAAGTCGGGGTCAGTTTGTCCAATACGTGTAGCACTAGGAAATATCGCCGCTATCTCCTTAGGAATAGCCGTTACGTCACTATTTTTAAAAGAATTAGAATTTTCAAAAGCAAAGGCGGGTTTTAGAGAAATACAAAAGAATAAGAACAGAAAATAAAAATGGAGCCGTAATAAAGTAACCATGTGCATATTAGACTCCTAATAGTTAAATGGCCCATCAAGGGAACGTGAAGGGCCATTTAACTTTTGACTTTTTAACAATTTAACTATTTAAAAGAAACCTAATGGGCTAGTGCTATAACTCACTAATAGGTTTTTAGTCTGTTGGTAATGGTCAAGCATCATTTTATGCGTTTCACGACCAATGCCTGATTTTTTATAACCACCAAATGCAGCATGAGCAGGGTATAAATGGTAACAGTTAGTCCAAACACGACCTGATTCAATACCACGACCCATACGGTGAGCAAGGTTAGCATCACGTGTCCAAACACCGGCACCTAAACCAAAGGCAGTATCATTAGCTATTTCCAGTGCTTCTTCGGCATCTTTAAAGGTAGTCACAGATATAACAGGACCAAAAATTTCTTCTTGGAAAACTCGCATTGAGTTATTACCTTTCAAAATAGTAGGTTGTATGTAGTAACCCGTTCCTAGTGGACCGTCTAATTCTTCAGCGCTACCACCAGAAAGTACTGTTGCACCTTCATTTTTGCCTATTTGTAGATAACCTTGAATTTTATCAAATTGTTCTTTAGACGCTTGTGCGCCAACCATAGTGTTAACATCAAGTGGATTACCTCGGACGATGTTTTTGGTTTTTTCAAGTACTTTTTCCATGAACTCTTCAAAAATATCTTCTTGAACTAGTGCACGAGAAGGACATGTACATACTTCACCTTGGTTAAAGAAACCTAATGCGAAACCTTCAGCACATTTTTCTATGTAGTCATCTTCTTGATTCATGATATCACTAAAGAAAATGTTTGGTGATTTACCACCAAGTTCTACAGTAGATGGAATTAAGTTTTCTGCAGCACATTTCAAAATGTGTTGGCCAACAGGTGTTGAACCAGTGAAAGCAATTTTGCCAATACGTGTACTAGTGGCGAGTGCTTCACCTGCTTCTTTACCATAACCATTTACAATATTTAAAACACCAGCAGGTAATAAGTCAGCAATTAACTCCATAAATATAAGAATACTTACAGGTGTTTGCTCAGCAGGCTTAAGAATAATACAGTTACCAGCGGCAAGTGCCGGGGCTAATTTCCATGCTGCCATTAGCATAGGAAAGTTCCACGGAATTATTTGACCAACAACACCAATAGGCTCATGGAAGTGATAAGCAACTGTGTCATCATCTATTTGTGAAAGGGTACCTTCTTGCGCACGGATACAACCAGCATAATAGCGGAAATGATCAACCGACAACGGGATGTCAGCATTAAGAGTTTCACGTACTGGCTTACCATTATCCCAAGTTTCAGCAACAGCTAATACTTCAAGGTTTTCTTCAATGAGGTCAGCAATTTGTAGTAATATGTTTGAACGCTCTTGAACTGAGGTTTTCCCCCAAGCAGCTTTTGCAGCGTGTGCAGCATCAAGAGCTAATTCAATATCTTCAGCACTTGAACGTGGGATTTCACAAATTACCTCACCTGTTATGGGTGTCGTGTTGGTAAAATAATTTCCTTTGACCGGAGCAACCCATTGACCGCCAATAAAATTTTCATATCTTGATTTAAATGTAACAACAGAGTTCTCACTTCCTGGATTTGCGTAGATCATAATTCACCTCATTTGTATGTTAAACCCCGCGAGGATATTATCCTTTTAACCGAGCTTATATTATTATTGCGTCATTAAATAAACAGTAAATGTCTATAGATATGATAGAGTCTTTTGAGCAAGCTAAACCATGCTCCCTTGGCATAAAAAAACTCATACTTTAGGATGGTGGTTCTTGACTAGCATTTGCAGGTAGTTAGCTATATGAGTGGAGGTTATGTTTATTACTTGGCTATTACTAACTAGGTACGTTCGGCAATATTTAATTTTAGCAAGTGCTAAGCTCGTATTAATAAAGCTATTATCCTGACTTAACCTCAATAAACAAAGGTTAACTTCTTTTAATCGAGTGTCGGGGTTAACATCAAAAGCACTATATATAGCGAGATAAGTAGAATCTTCAATGGTTAATGCTTGAGTTGCGTAGCAAAGACCTTGGTAACGAGGTGCTAAAAACATTGGGTATGCACTAATAATATAGCTCGTAATATTCGCTATTTCTTGTTCAGTATCTCCTATATTTACTAGCCATAAAGCATTATGTTGATCACTAGCGCAGGCCACATTTCTTTGATGATTTAACTCATTACTAGTTAATGACTGTTTGGCTTGCTGGTATAGCGTATTAAATAAATGGGGTAGTGACGGTTTACTTGCCGATATTTTTATACCTCTATCGTTTTTTGCGTCTTTTATAAGCTTATTAGATAAGGTAATCAAAGGAGATATTAAGTGACTCGGGGGTAAATTTTCGGTATCACTGTCTAATGGTTTGTTAGCGATTTCAATTTCTGTGTAATCATACATTTTTTGATAATCAGGGTCCTCCAGCCATAAATGGTAGAGTGTCATAAGCTTGTTGATTGCTTGGGGATACTTTTTTGGATGCTCGTTACTGTCATTGCGTTGTGATTTTTTTATGTGTTTATCTACACCTGTTTTTATCTGTTGAGATTGATTAGTTTGCTTTGGTAATAAGGTAATTAAGTTTGCTATTTGTTCTATATCAGCGTTCGAGGTAAGCAAGGTTATATTATTTTCGTGGTAAAAACGTTGATGAAAAGTGGTTAAGTCATTAAGTGATAATTTACCAATAGACGAACTGATGCCACCATAGCAGAAGTTATTTTTATTTTTTGCTTCCGTAGTTTTTTGTTCCGCTTGCTCTATGCCAATCAATTCATGATAAATAACACCTTTATCATGGCCATCATGAATTTCACACCGTAAATCCTCAGCATCGAAAATCGGATTAAATAAACCATTAAGTAAGTATCTAATAACCAAAATAAAGGTATGGTAGCACTGACTTTGGCAATGAAAATAAGTTGTGTCAGCACACGTTGAGGCATTGATTTTTGCATCTGTTAGTGAGGTGAGTTGAAATAAGGTTTCTGGTTTTGGAAACGCAGTACTACGACGAAAAACCATATGTTCAACGCCATGAGCAACACCACTATTATCAAATATGGGCGTATTAACGACAAAAAGTGCGCTAAAACCATCACTATTGACAATATTTATATGTTTCAAACCATTTTTGTGGCGATAAATACCTTCTGTCAATAGTGAAGGCAATATCATACTTTTATACGTGCAATGTTTAACTTGGCATTTTTAGCATGCTTCATTGCTTTCTCGTTCACACGCATGACGATTTCTTTTGTTGGATTAGTTGCACTTGCAATGGCTTGTTGAACTAAATGGTGATCTTCGGATTTACTACAGACGGGATCTGTTTTATGCATGTCGCCAGTCATCATAAAGGCCTGACAACGACAACCGCCAAAGTCTTTTTCTTTTTCATCACAACCTTTACACGGTTGTGGCATCCAATCATCACCGCGAAAGTAATCAAAAGAAAAATCTTTCTGCCATATATCAGCGATCGATTTGTCTTTCACGTTGGGAAAAGTCAGTGGTAGCATTTTTGCACTGTGACAAGGCAAAGCCGAGCCATCTGGCGTGACAGTTAAAAAGGTCGATCCCCAGCCATTCATACACGCTTTTGGACGAGTTTCAAAATAATCAGGCGTTACAAAAATAAAATGTGGCCCTTTGCCTTGTTGTTCATCTCTAAATTCATTAACAATTCGTTCTGCTTCAACTAGCTGCTCTCGCGACGGTAATAAATGATCACGGTTTTCATACGCCCAACCATAATACTGTGCGGTTGCTAACTCAACATAGTCAGCATCAAGCTCACAGCTCAGGCGCATAATATCCGCTATTTGATCGAGATTTTGTTTGGATAAAACAAAGTTAAGCACCATCGGATAACCTTGGGCTTTAACCGATTTAGCCATGTTGAATTTTTGTTGGTAGGCATTGCCACGACCTGCTATGGCATCATTTAATTCAGGATCAGCGCCTTGAAAACTTATTTGAATATGATCTAAACCTGCTTCTTTCAATTTAGCGATACGTTTTTCGGTTAAACCGATACCAGAGGTAATTAAATTGGTATAAAAACCTAATCCTCTAGAATGCTTGACCAGTTCTTCTAAATCTTTGCGTAATAAAGGTTCACCACCAGAAAAACCCAGTTGTACCGCACCCATGTCTCTTGCTTCGCTAAATACCTTACACCATTGCTGTGTGGTCAACTCGTTTTTTGTTTCGGTTAATTGCGTAGGGTTTGAGCAATAAGGACAATGTAATGGACAATCATAAGTTAATTCCGCGAGTAGCCAAAGTGGTGGACCAACGATGGAGGTGGAGTCTTGCTTTGATATGTCGGTTACGTGTTGATTAGTCATGATAAAGCCACTTCTTTTCAATTGCTGTGGTGATAAATTCATTTACATCAGGCGCTAAATTGCCAGCATCTGGGAATTTACTTTGTAGTGAGTCAGTAATTTGCTCTACGTTTTTATTGCCATCAATAAGCTGCATAATTTCGCCAGCACCGCCATTGAGTTTAACCATGCCTTCTGGAAATAATAGTACAAAGCAGTCTTGTGCTTTTTCCCACTGAAAGCGGAACATCGGGTTAAGTGATGGTGTCATTGTTGGGCTTATTGTTGACGCTGCTGTTGGTGTGCTCACTTAAATAGTCCTTTGTGGTAAATAGGGTTATTAATTGCGTCTTGGCCGAGTATCGCTTGATAAGGGGCTCTACCTTGTTGATAGGCCAATGTCATTGAGTCTAACATGCTCCAAAGAATATCCAGTTTAAATTGCAAAAGATTTAAGGCTTCTTCTTGGGCTTCACGGCTAGTAAAATGATCTAAGGTTATTTGCAAACCATGCTCTACATCACGACGGGCTTGCGATAAACGCTGTTGAAAATATCCTAATCCTTCCGATTTGATCCACGGGTAATTTTGTGGCCAGCTACTAAGACGGCTTTGATGTATTTCAGGTGCAAACATTTCTGTTAATGATGAGCAGGCTGCTTGTTGCCAATTAGCTCTGCGAGCAAAGTTAACGTAAGCATCTACGGCAAAACGGACACCAGGGAGAACAAATTTTTCATCTAATAAGTCTTGCCTGCCTAAGCCAACCGCTTCACCTAAACGTAGCCAAGCTTCAATACCGCCTAATGTTTTTTCACCGACACTGCCATCGTGATCTAGAATACGTTGAACCCATAATCGCCTTGTTTCTATGTCGCGGCAATTCGCCATAATGGCCGCATCTTTAATTGGTATATTTACTTGATAATAAAAACGATTAGCAACCCAACCTCTGATTTCTTCTTTGCTACATTCACCTTTATGCATCGCAATATGGAAAGGGTGGTGAATATGGTATAGCTGACCTTTGTCTTTAAGTTTCTGTTCAAACTGCTCTCTGGTCCAAGCTTGCATAAAATGCATCCTATAAGTGAGATTAAATCGTTATTTCCATGCCATCAGTGGCTATTTCTACACCATTGTCTAAAACAAATTGATGCTGAGGAGATTCTTCATTTAAAATGGGGTTAGTGTTATTAATATGTATAAGAATTTTTCTATCTATTGTAAATTTGTTCAATAGCGCGACCGTACCATAGTCGCCATTGACAGGCATATGACCCATCTCTGAGCCTAATTTAGTCCCAACACCTTGAGCAATCATTTCATCGTCTAGCCATAAGGTACCGTCAATAAGTACGCAACTTGCTTTGGACAAAATACGCTCAACTTCTGGCGTACTTTCTACAATGCCAGGTAAGTAGAATAAATACTTACCAGTACTTTTATCAATAATTTTCAAACCTACATTATTTCCATCTACTACTTTATCGCGATAGCGGGAATAAGGCGGCGCATTCGATTCAATAATAACAGGAACAAATTCAATACCGTCAACACCATTTACACTAAATGGTGGTCGTTTTTTAGTATCAATTTGAGTAAAATTAAGGCCGCCATGCCAATGTTTTAACATATTAAATAATGGGTAACCACTTGTTAAGTCTTCATAGACAACATCACTACAATATACATCAAGTGGTAGTCCTTCACGTAGGGTTATTAGCCCAGTAGTATGATCTATTTGGCTGTCAGTTAGAATTGCCGCACGAATGTTAGTGCCGCGAGACCCTTGCTCAGGCCAAAGTTGTGGAGAGTTATTAATTTGTTCACGAATATCGGGAGATGCGTTGATCAATACCCAATCTTTTCCATTAGGGCTGACGGCAATGGATGACTGAGTGCGTGCTGTGGCTTTTATTGTACCGTCACGTAAGCCTTTACAATTTGCGCAGTGACAATTCCATTGAGGAAATCCGCCACCTGCAGCTGAGCCTAGAACTAAAATTTTCATATGGTGCCTCGAAATCAGGATATGTGCCTCAAAATCAAGACAAAAGGGGAGTAAGAAATTAACGAGTGACAACTAATACCCATTAAATAAAGTCATTGATTAATGGAATTAATTTTAATAGTAATAAATGTTTAATAGCAAGTCGCTTGATAGTGCAATAGCTAGCTATTGTGATTTAAAGCTACAATGATATTGGCGATTTAGACTATTTAGAAAGATCACTTGGTTAGTTTTATGGGTATAATTACCTCAGTATGTTAGGCATTGATTATAACTGAGGTAATTTATGCATATTAATTTATTCTTAATGATAAAAAATTAACGATTGCTGATGTACAGAGTTACTTCAAAACCTAAACGCATTTCTTCGAAGTTTGGTTTAATCCACATAATATATTCCTCGCTGGTTAATAATAATGATTTACTGTATAGCTTACCTTTTACTAAGCACCCTTTAACTATATTTAATTTTCATTTAATAAAATATCCTACTTTAGATGGAAAAATATGGGGCGCAGGCATGAATAAATTCTAATCGATTGGGGATGTGATTTTTAAGTACACTCTGTGCTCTTATACTTCGCAGCTGAGAGGTATTATGATCATCTAACTAAAAATAAGTAATCAAGTTTAATAATACTGATACCAATTTAATTATGAAGTAAAACACAAGTTTTGCATATAATGTTTCTAATGTAGAGGACCTTGGTTTTTTTCAATAACGTTATGGGAAACTGTATTACTTGATTACTGCACCAACCATTTTTGTATAAATCAGAAGAAGAGACATGCCCACAATGATTACTTTTTATTGTACAGTGGGCAAAGGTTAGGGTTAATGCTGTCTTAATCCACTTAACTATAATAGGCTTCAACAGTTCCTTTTAACGTCATCAGAAGTGGTTGCCCCCGACGGTCTAATGCCTTAGGAGAAGCTATTTTTACCCAACCTTCACTGATACAATATTCCTCAACATCGTTACGCTCTTTGCCATTTAGTCGAATGCCAATGTTGTGTTCGAAAATTTCTGCTACATGATAAGGGCTACGGGAATTACCCGAAAGACGGTTTGGTATAGCGGGTAGCGATGTAGTGTCGTTCATGTTAGTCACCTGATGTAAATAAAAGTACGTTATTGTAGACAATATAAATCTAGTGCTTAAGCGTTGCAGTAGAATTTATGAGTGTTATTTAATTGCTTGATGTTTGCAAAAAATTGATAGATAGTTCTTGATATTTCCTCGTCATCTAAAGGTTGATATAGCTTCATACTTTCCAAATAAATGGTTAGGTGAATAATCACCGAACTATTGAGCTAGAAAGTAAATACCCGATATCAAACCGAAATACATCATTAAAGAAAATACACTACCAATAATATTTAAACTAATCGAGACGCCAAAAAACTGAAAGCTTAGGGCCGAATAGAGAGCTTTAGGTCGTGATTGAAATGAATTAAAAAATTTAAAATCGATTAACTTTGTCGCTAATATTTTATTATTGTTAATCTCCTTATCAATTGTTTTGTCATAAACAAAAGCAACTAAATAAAACAAGATTAAAAAAATCAAAATAGGATGCATAACTAAATTACCTGATTGGAATGCCGGACTATGTGGCTAAAATAACACACTAAAGTAATAAAAATCAAAGCGAAATGTAGTAAATGGTACGTGTTTTTTATTTTCCAAAATATTGATAGCAAAATTGTATGATTTGGTAAAATCTACATTTTGTAAATTTGTTTTCATGAATAAACTATTTGTAAAATCAGAGTTAAGCATTGATGAATTTGAGAAATCACCTTCTCTGAAGTCTACTTCATGTAGTTTACACCCATCTAATGTTAATTCATTCAACGTCAAGCGAAAAAACGAAGAATCGTTAAGGATGCATCGACTAAACTTAAGTTCTGAATCAATGTAATAAGTAGGCCAGTATGCTCTTGTCCAGTCAATACCGACTAATTTACAATCTACAAATTCCACTTCAAAAAACGTGAGTTTGGGATTTTAATTAAGCTCAGATTACACCTAGTAAAAGAGCAATTTAAAAATTTACACCCTTCAAAAATAGTGGATAAGAAGTCACAGTCATTGAATTCACAATCTTCAAACTCTGAGTCAATAATTTCCAAAGATTGAACTACTTGTTTATTGAAAGAGCCTTCAAAATATTGCTCACCACATTCTATTTTTGTCACTAAAACCTCTGCGCGCCTAATGAATCTGTATAATCACTGATTTTAAAAAATCAGTGAAACTAAAAACAGTTTGTATTAGAGACATTTTAGCTAACATAGCGTAGTAAAATTGTCAGTTGCCTTTACTAAAGCATCAATGATTTTGGGTTCATTTGCGACATGTCCTGCCATTTCAATGATTGATAATTCAGCTTCAGGCCAGTGCTGTTTTAATTGCCATGCTTGTGCAAGTGGACACACCATATCATAGCGTCCATGAATTATTTGTGTTGGTATGTGTCGCATAGTATCGATAAGTTCAAGTAAAGGCTCTTGGGTAATAAAACATTGATTCATTGAATAATACAGTTGAATAATTGAGGGGATTTTATCGTCTTCATTTTTGGAATCATCTATTGAGTGTTCTTCAACACTTAATGTTTCTTGCCAATAGACAAGACTTGCTTCCCAGTGTTGTAATTTATTAAAAATATCATCTGATACCTTAGTGTCATTACTGGTGAGCTGCTGATAGATGGTAGATAATGGTTGAGCTTGTTTTAGTAGCGGTAAGTCTTTAATTAAGTTATTCCACGCCTCAGGAAAAAACTTATCCGCGCCATTTTGGCTATAAACCCAATTAATATCCTGTGGTCGAGCAAGAAAAACGCCTCGTAATATTAAGCCTGACACCTGCTCAGTAAAGTGATGCGCATAATATAAACCTAGCGTAGCTCCCCAAGAACCACCAAAAACTAACCACTTTTTAATGCCAATATGTTGGCGTATGGACTCTATATCTTGAATAATATGTGCTGTTGTATTTTGTGTTAAAGCGCCATAAGGGCGAGATCGTCCACAACCTCGTTGATCAAACAATATAATATGATAGAGCTTTGGGTTAAAGAAACATCGATGTGATGGGCGACACCCAGATCCCGGTCCCCCATGTAAAAACACCACAGGGATACCTAAAGGGTTACCACATTGCTCTACATAAATATGATGTTCTACCGTTGAGTCATCATCCATCAGTGCGCCAGATAGCGCCTCATTAGTGACGGTTAGGTGATAATGTTTAAAAGGCTCAATGGGAGGGTAGAGTGATAACATTTATCGATACCTATGAGTTAACATTTATCTTTTTTGACTAAATTTAGGACTAAAACTAATCAGTGCTAAAACAGCGGTTATTAGAGTGGCACTTAATACTATGCTAAAAGCCATTAAGTTGAATTGTCCAAAGAGTGCAAATCGCAATAACTCAACACAATAGGTAAAGGGATTGTACTGACAAAGCCAATAGATCCAAATACTGGCTTCTTGCATTTTCCACAAGGGATATAAAGCACTTGAAAGAAAGAACATGGGGAAAATAACAAAGTTCATTACCCCTGCAAAATTTTCTAATTGTTTGATCAAACTCGATAACAGTAAACCTAAAGCACCTAAGAAAAAAGCAATAAGAAAAACGGCGGGTACTGCTGTTAAGTAACCCAACAGTGATATATCAACATCAACCAGTTGTGCACAAAGTAAAAAAACATACACTTGCATTAACGATAAAAAAGCAATGGCAATTAGTTTACAAGATAATAAGAAAGGCATGGGTAACGGGCTCATTAACAATACTTTCATACTACCCATTTCTCGATCATATACCATGGAAAGTGAGCTTTGCATGCCATTAAATAGTACGATCATGCAACATAAGCCGGGAATGATATATTCTTGGTAGGTAATATAAGTGCCATAAGGTTCCATGATAGAAACACCTAAGGCAGCCCTAAAGCCTGCAGCAAAAACAATTAGCCATAATAGGGGCCTAACCAAGGCACTAAATAAACGTGAACGTTGTTGAAAAAATCGTGAAGTTTCACGTTTTACAATGCCAACGCAGCAATAAAAATAATTATTTAAGGTCATACTGCCTCCGCATTTTTGGTTAAAGCAAAGTACAGTTGGTTAATATCATCTACGTTATATTGTTCACACAATAAACTGCTTTGGTTGTGTGCTTGAATTTCACCTTTGTTGATAATAATCAGTTGATCGCTTTGCTCTACTTCGTCCATTAAATGAGTGGTCCACAAGACACAAATCCCAAGATCGGTACACAGGTTACGTACATATGAAATAATTAATAAACGGCTCTCAACATCTAAACCAACGGTAGGTTCATCAAGTAATAACACTTTAGGTTGATGAATGAGTGCGCGGGCAATTTCTACACGCCGTCTATGGCCACCATTTAACGTTCTGACTTTATCGTGTAAACGTTCAGTTAAACTTAATTGAGATAAAATAAGTTCAATATTGATCAGTGCTTTTCTCGGAGCTATGCCATGTAAAGAAGCATAATAAAGCAGGTTTTGTTTTACTGATAAATCTAAATCTAAGGTACTTTGTTGAAAAACAACGCCCATTTGAGACATTATTTGTGATTTATTATGACTCAAATCCTTTTCGTTAATGTTAATAGTGCCATGAACCGTTTGTGTGAGCCCTGTTAATAATGAAAACAATGTACTTTTACCAGCACCATTTGGGCCTAATAACACGTTAAACCCCATGGTTAACGATAGGTTTACTTTATTAAGCGCTGTTTTTTTTCCATAAGCGAAAGATAAATCGTTGATCACTATGCTCATACTATTACTCCTTCACTTATTATTTACTGTGTCTAATAGCGACACCCCAGGGGTAACGACCTACTTTTATTGATTTTGTTACTTTCATTTTATTGACATCAATAATAGAGACATCACCACTAATACCATTGGTCGTAAGCAGTTGGCTTTGATCCTGAGTTAATGCTAATTGCCAAACTCGGCGGCCAACTAATAAATATTTTTCAATCTCCATGGTTTTTCTGTTAATTACAGCCACATGGTTTGCTGGCCCCAAGGCAACAAAAGCATAATGGCCATCGAGGCTTAACTCTATGCCGACGGGTTGAACTCTATCTCGATGAATACCACGAATGTTAAACGTAAACTCTTTAATTATTTTTTTACTGGCAACGTCCATAACGACGACTCCACCACCAATTTCAGAGCTTACCCATAAAAGTTTATTATTTTGAGTAAACTGAGCCGATCTAGGCCTTGCACCGACTAACGTATTGGCAATTATTTTATTAGTTTTTGTGTCTATCCAATGCACCATATTGGTTGTTTCTGAAGTAACAACAACCAGCTTACCATCAGGGCTTACTGCTAGACCTTCCGGTTCAACCCCAACATCGATTTGAGTAATAACTTCGCTAGTGGCAATGTCTATTACCGTTAAAATAGCATCGTCTTCATTTGAGGTATAAATAATTTTACCGTTAGGGTGCAGCGCAATTGTTTCAGGGTCTTCGCCTGATGGTAATTCACCCACTATTTCCTCGGTATCTAAATCGAGTATTTGAATACGGTCAGAGTCACTAGCGCATATATAAGCAAGTGATTGATCGTGATTAAAAATAATACCTCTTGGCCTTTGACCGACAGAAATCTCTTTAATTACTTTTTGTTGTTCAATATCTATCACCGAGATATTATCGTCTTTCTCGTTGGTAACATAAGCCAACTCAGTCGCTGTTACTAATAAACTCTGACTAATAAAAAATAAGCCAAGTAAAAATTTTATGTTCATAATCTGCCTTTTAAAGGTAATGTGCTTATTTGAAAGTTCGTGTAATAATTAATTGGCATCGCATTCAGACTCCTGTTGATCAAAACCTAACGTATCTAATTCAGTAATAGGATGCAAAATTCCTGCTTGAGGAGACTGAGATACTAAACCATGAGGTTGTACTAAAGCGATAGGCATTCTTAACTGTCCGTTCCAAGTACGAAAACTAAGCTTGCGTCCCTTATAGGCCGCCAATTTAAAATCAGTTGATTTTATGTAAACGATTAACTCTTTAACGGATGCCGAGTTGGTTTTATGAACGGCTTGGGCAACAGATCGTACGGCAAGGTAACCATTAAAGTCAATTTCATTCATATAGCGGTTCGTTAATTGAGTAAAGCGAGTTTGTAATTGTGCCGCTCCCCATTGCTCTATTACTTTGTGCCAAGATAATGCTTCGAGCCCTGCAGAGCCAGCAACAGGCCTAGGTAGATAGGTGTTAAACGGAATGTACTCGGCAAAATCTTTAATTTGGTCGGCAACATAGACAACATCATATTCTTTAGATGTTTGTGTGAAAAGTGGTATTTCTTGTTGGGCGCTTCGTCTGAGATCAGTATTAAAACTCCATGTTTTTTCTGAAATTATTTTAAGACCATAGCGTTTAGCTGAGCGTTTGAATGATTTAGCTAAAGCAATATCAGCAGGTTTTTCGCCACGAATTAGCAAAACGTTATGCAAACGTCGATAAAGCAGCCATTGAGCCAGTGCATCAGATTTCATCGCATGACTTGGCGCCGTATGCAGAATAGTACTTAGGCAGTGATTATGACGTAAGTTATTGGAAAACTCACTTATATTAAATAATAAAATGTTTTTATTCTTCGCCCAAAGATTGATTTTATTCAATACAGGGAGTGGGGCATCAAGGATGAAAATAGCTTTTCCAAGGCTGAATTCTTCTTTTAAACGCGTCAGTAAGTTTTGCTGTTTGGTAAACTCAAAGGGTGCCAGATTAAAATGTTGCTGTAAAAATTTTCCGGTGGTATTTGAGTCTTCGATTGCTAACCTTGCTCCTTGATAGCCACTATCATTTGGCATCTTTAAAATATTTGATAATGCCGGTGTATGCTGTTGATGAAGTTTTAGATAAATGATATCAATAGATAAAGGGGTTGAAAAAACACCAAAGCTAGATAATAGAGCAAAAAAGAAAAAGCTTATTAATGTTATATTTTTATGTGCAATTTGTATTAGCATGGAATTTCAATCTCAGCTAGAGAAGTCATAAAGTCTTATTATTTATCATGATATAGTAGTCATCAACTGAATTATAGGTAGTGTGTTAATTATGCTTTATTATTAACCGCTTGTTTTTTAAGTGTTTTTCTTTGTTTTTTATAAGGAAGGCTGATTAAAATCATACTAAAGGATGAGGCTAACATATCTAAAGTATAATTCGGAAACAACAAACTATTCGTTAGACTAGTTTTCCTAAAATTTAAAAGTAGAAGCAAGAACCAAGAGATTTTAAAAATGACTAAGTTAAGTTTTAAGCATAAATGCTTTATAGCCTGTATATCTATCACTTCATATGGGGTATCAGGTCATGGATCGGTAACGCCACAATCAATAGATACATCTGAATTACCTCAATTAGGGGAAGAATGGCTTGAAAGAAATCCTTATCGTGAAGAAACCGGTGAAGTTCGTAAGGCGATACTTAGTGTTGGTGCGTCAGCCTATAACCAAAATTGTGCTCGTTGTCATGGCCTAAGTGGTATTTCTGGTGGCATAGCACCTGATCTACGTATGCTAGCAACTGATTATGATGGTGATGAGTGGTATGGTTATCGCGTAGTAAATGGCGCGGTACGTAATGGCGCGGTGTATATGCCAAAAATGATCGAACATTTGACTCCAGAGGCACTTTGGGCGGTTAAAACTTGGTTAGAATCTGTTAGTATTGATGAATAATAATCCACGTTTACTTTTTCTTTCTTTAAGCTGTTGCTGGTTTCTTTGTACAACAGCTTTTTCGCGATCTTATGATGACATTATAGAAAACAATGAAATTGTTATTGCTGTCTATAGCGACTATAAACCGTTTTCATATGTTGATAATGGTGAAGGAAAAGGGATAGATGTTGATTTAGCACACGCTATCGCAAAAAAACTGGGTGTTAAACTTCGTTTACGTTGGATGACTGCCGATGAGAGTTCTGATGATGATCTGCGTAACCATATATGGAAAGGACACTTTCTGAATCGAACAGTTGCGGATCTGATGTTAAGAGTCCCATACGATAGAGATTATTCTTTATTACGAGATGACATAGGCGAGCTAGCCCATCAACATGTTCACATGTTTGCGCCTTTTCATACTGAGTCCTGGAAGATTATTTTTAATAGTAAAAAAATTGACTCAGTAGAAACTATTGCTGTTTTTCAATATCATGATATTGGTGTTGAAGTCGATTCTATTCCTCAATTTTATCTCACTTCTGCTTTTCGCGGTAACATGAGAGATCACGCTAAACAATACCCATCAATTAGCGAAGCCATTAAAGCAATGACCGAAAGTAAGGTGGATGCAGTAATGGGACTAACCAGTCAAATTAGTCACTATCAAGGTGGACTTTCTAAAACAAACTACCCTCTCGCTAAAAATGCTTTCCCTATGATGGGGCAACAAGAGTGGGACATCGGTATGGCCATAAAAGTTGACTATCGACAATTAGGTTATGCGGTAGCTGATATCGTTGAACACATGATAAAGACAGGCGAAATGAAGGGGATTTTCGCTAAATATAACGTGATATATAAAATACCTAACCTTTATAAAACCTCTGAATAAGTAGTCATCCTAAATGATGAGGCAAATTCATACTGCTGTTCAGTAGTTAACAATAGAATAATATTTTATGATTAATTCAACCTGTATGATTCAACTAAATTTAGCAGGCTATAATAAAAGTAAAAATAACAACACCAAAAGCAAATATTGTAGATTCAATTCCATGAGGGAAAAACAATGATTAAAACGACAAAAACTAAAGTATTGTCATTATCGATGATGGTCTCATTAGCGCTAACAGGTATGGCAAATGCTAATGTAACCAACAAAGATATTGCCAACGACCAAATGACAACAGATGATGTTGTTTCTTACGGCCTAGGCCTTAGAGCGCAACGTTACAGTCCATTGACAAAAATCAATACAGAAACGGTTAAAGATATGCGACCTGTTTGGTCTTTTTCACTCGGAGGTGAAAAACAACGTGGTCAAGAATCACAACCGTTGGTCAAAGATGGAGTTATGTACATTAGTGGTTCTTATTCGCGTGTTTTTGCTGTTGATGCAAGAACAGGTGATGAACTTTGGCAGTACGATGCACGCTTACCTGATGGCATAATGCCATGTTGTGACGTGGTCAACCGTGGTGTTGCTTTATACGGTGATTTAGTTATTTTTGGTACCTTAGATGCAAAGCTAGTTGCGCTTAATAAAGATACGGGTAAAGTTGTTTGGAAACAAACAGTAGAAGATTATAAAGCTGGTTATTCAATCACAGCGGCACCTATTATTGTTAAAGGAAAAGTTATTACGGGTGTTGCAGGTGGTGAGTTTGGTATTGTTGGTAAAGTTAGAGCTTATAATGCTAAAAATGGTAAAATAGCATGGGAACGTCCTACTGTTGAAGGCCATATGGGCTATATCTGGAAAAACGGTAAGAAAATGGACAACGGTATCTCAGGTGGTAAAGCCGGTCAAACGTGGCCAGCTGACTTATGGAAGTCAGGTGGTGCTGCTCCATGGAATGGCGGTACTTATGATGCTGATACTGATTTATTATTCTTTGGTACGGGTAACCCTGCACCTTGGAACTCGCATTTACGCCCAGGTGACAACTATTTCTCATCATCTCGTTTAGCGATTGACCCTGATACAGGTAAAATTGCTTGGCATTTCCAAACCACACCACATGATGGTTGGGATTACGATGGTGTAAATGAATTAATTTCCTTTGACTATAAGCAAAATGGAAAAACTGTTAAAGCGGCAGCTACTGCTGACCGTAATGGTTTCTTCTATGTACTTAACCGTAAAGATGGTGATTTCATTCGAGGCTTCCCATTTGTAGATAAAATCTCGTGGGCTTCAGGTCTAGATAAGAATGGTCGTCCTATTTACGTTGATAGTAACAGACCAGGTAACCCTGCTGATTCTAAAGACGGTAAAAAAGGTAGTCAAGTTGTTGCAACACCATCGTTCCTAGGTGGTAAAAACTGGATGCCAATGGCTTACAGTCAAGACACTGAATTATTCTATGTACCATCAAATGAATGGTCAATGGATATTTGGAATGAACCAACGGCATATAAAAAAGGCGCAGCTTATTTAGGTGCTGGTTTTACAATCAAATCTAACAATGAAGAATTTATCGGTGTGTTAAGAGCGATGGATCCTAAAACGGGTGAAGAAGTTTGGCGTTACAACAATACTGCACCGTTATGGAGTGGTGTGTTAGCGACTGCTGGTAATTTAGTATTTTTAGGTAACCCTGAAGGCTACTTATTAGGTTTGAATGCTAAATCAGGTAAAGAAGAATATAAATTCAATACTGGTACAGGTATCGTTGGTTCGCCAATTACATGGGAAATGGATGGTGAACAATATATTTCAGTATTAGCTGGCTGGGGTGGCGCTGTTCCTTTATGGGGTGGTGATGTAGCTAAACGTGTTAAAAACTTCAACCAAGGTGGTAGTATTTGGACGTTTAAATTACCTAAATAGACATTATTTAGTGTAGTTAAAATAGCTATAAAAAAGGTTGCCATATGGCAACC
>DPHE01000069.1:62427-65121 GCA_003521815.1 Colwellia sp. | reverse complement strand
TTGTTTTATCTAAGGTACTTAGGGTAATTATTACTTAGATTACTTTGTAAATTGATCCTTACTAAAGCGGGTTAAACCTTGTTTACCCTTAGTCGGTTTTTTCCCGTAGCCTAATTGAGCTCTTTCTTGGCCTGGTGATGTCTTGTTGCCACCAGAGTTGTTTTTACCTTTACCGTTGTTTTTATAATGACGTTTTTCCGTTTCACCACGAGTTTCTTCTGGCACTAGACAACCCGCTTTATTACCGATAAGTTTTTTTGCTAGACCCATTTTTATCAAAGCTTCCCGTATAATTGGCCAGTTAGCGGGATCATGATAGCGCAAAATGGCTTTGTGTAAGCGACGCTGAATGGTACCTTTAGGAACGGAAACGGTCTCACTGTTTTTATTTACATTACGCAGAGAGTCTATTTCGGTATGGTACAAAGTAGTAGCATTGGCTAATGGTGATGGATAAAAGTTTTGTACTTGATCTAGCTTAAAGTCATTTTCTTTTAACCAAAGCGCTAGGTTGACCATATCCATATCGGTTGTGCCCGGGTGAGCAGAAATAAAGTACGGAATTAAATATTGTTTCTTTCCTGCTAACTTTGAATAATGCTCAAAGAGTTCTTTAAATTTGTTATAGCTGCCCATACCTGGCTTCATCATTTTATTCAATGGGCCTTCTTCAGTATGCTCAGGAGCGATTTTTAAATAGCCACCTACATGATGTGTGGCTAATTCTTTAACGTACTCAGGATGTTCTATGGCTAAGTCATATCGAACACCAGAGGCAATCAATACTTTTTTGATACCCTTTACATTACGTGCAGCTCGGTACAGCTCAATCGTGGGTGTATGGTCAGTATCTAAGTGACCACAAATGGTTGGCCATACACAGGAAGGTTTACGACACGTTGCTTCAGCTTTTTCGCTTTTACAGCGTAATTTGTACATGTTGGCAGTAGGGCCACCAAGATCTGAAATAACACCAGTAAAACTAGGGACTTTTGCTTTGATGTCTTCAATTTCATCAAGTATAGATTGCTGTGAACGGCTTTGTATTATTCTGCCTTCGTGTTCCGTTATACTACAGAATGTACAACCGCCAAAGCATCCCCTCATTATATTGATCGATGTTTTTATCATGTCATAAGCGGGTATTTTAGCTTTACCATAACTTGGATGTGGAACTCGAGCATAAGGTAATCCGAAAACACCATCCATTTCATCTTCAGCTAACGGCTTAGCGGGTGGGTTTAACCAAATAACACGGTCACCATGCTTTTGCATTAAGGGCATCGCTGATGTTGGGTTTACTTCTTGATGAAAAATACGAGAGGCATGAGCATATAACACTTTGTTATCTCTTACTTGTTCATACGTCGGTAAATTAATGTAGGTGGTTTCCCAAGGCTTTAGTTTATCTTTCCAGCTTTTATTTTGATTCGCTTTGGCTTTACTTTCATACGTTACCATCTCAATCACTTGAGGTGTTTTGGTCACATCGGTATCGGCGTCAGTCTTTTTATTAGATGCGCTATCACACTTTTCAGTCATGTCTTGATAAGGACTTGGGATCGGATCTATTTTACCTGGCTTATCAATATTACGAGAATCTATACCTTTCCAACCGGGAAGCGCATGCTTTGTTAAAAAGGCACTTCCACGTACATCGGTAATAGTTTTTATATCATCGCCACGGGCGATACGATGTGATATTTCAATTAACGGACGTTCAGCATTACCATAAATCAATAGATCAGCTTTGGCATCAAATAGCACCGAGCGGCGTATTTTATCTGACCAATAATCATAATGGGCAATACGTCTTAAGCTTGCTTCAATACCACCGATAATAACAGGCACACCTTTATAGGCTTCTTTACAGCGTTGAGTATAAGCGGTTACCGCTCGATCTGGTCGTTTGCCACCTTCATCGTTTGGAGTATAAGCATCATCATGGCGCATGCGACGCTCTGCGGTATAACGATTAATCATTGAGTCCATATTACCAGCCGTTACACCAAAGTATAAATTTGGCTTACCTAATTTCATAAAAGCATCTTTTGAATGCCAATCAGGCTGGGCAATAATTCCAACGCGAAAACCTTGTGCTTCGAGCATACGGCCAATAACGGCCATACCAAAACTAGGGTGATCAACATATGCATCACCCGTGACTAATATAATGTCACAGCTATCCCAGCCAAGTTGATCCATTTCTTTACGTGACATAGGTAAAAAAGGAGAAGTACCATAAGATTCTGCCCAGTATTTAGGGTATGAAAATAAGTTACGTTCTGTGCTATTGGTTAAGGATATCAAGCCGTCGAGTCTCTAATTTTAAAATGTACTTATCTATTATTATACCATACAGTTTAAACATGAAGAGCCTAATAGTGGGCTTAGAGTGTTTTATTTTTTACATTTAAAAAGGTTAACGCTGATAAGTGTAAACTTGAAATAAAAGCAGATGTTATTAAAATTTTTTAGACTTGTTTTTATTATGCCGCTAAACATTAGCCTATTTCGTTAATTGTACTGTTTCCCCATCGAGGTATAGAAAAAACCAACAAATTCACCATAGATTTAATACAAACCGTAATGAGTATTTAGATAAAATATCTAAATGGTTTATTACTTATATCTAAATAATTTACGATAGGCACTATATTATATTGTTGAATTGCTTAATTATTGCTTAATTAT
>DPHE01000069.1:37794-62277 GCA_003521815.1 Colwellia sp. | reverse complement strand
TGCTTAATTATTGCTTAATTATTGGTTAATATGGGTAAATTTTTATTCTTTTATACTATGACAATTTAACTGGAGAACTTTATGCGTAGAGAAACCGCAGCAATTCATGCTGGCTATAGCCCGGAGCAAACGACTAAAGCCGTTGCTGTTCCTATTTATCAAACCACAAGCTATGCTTTTGACGATACTCAGCATGGCGCTGATTTATTTGATCTTAAAGTAGAAGGTAATATATATACGCGTATAGGTAACCCAACTCAAGCGGTATTAGAACAGCGAGTGGCGGCACTTGAAGGAGGTATTGCTGGTTTAGCACTAGCATCAGGTATGGCAGCAATTACCGCAACGATTCAAACTATCGCTAAAGTAGGTGATAATATTGTTAGTATCAATAAATTATACGGTGGCACGTATAATTTATTTGCTCATACATTACCGCAACAAGGCATTGAAGTTAGATTTGCTGCCCATGATGACTTTGAAGCGTTAGAAAACTTGATTGATGAAAATACCAAAGCAGTGTTTTGTGAAACTATCGGTAATCCATCGGGTAATATTGCTGATATCGCTAAAATGGCTGAAATAGCCCATAAAAATGGTGTGCCATTAGTGGTTGATAATACCGTGGCAAGTCCAGCACTTTGTCGTCCATTTGAACATGGTGCAGATATTGTTGTTCATTCGTTAACTAAGTATATTGGTGGTCACGGTACTTCTGTTGGCGGCATTATTGTGGATTCGGGTAAATTCCCTTGGAGCGAACATAAAGAGCGTTTTGCCCAGCTAAATAACCCTGATCCTTCTTATCATGGCGTAAGTTATACCGAAACATTTGGCGCGGCAGCATTTATTGCTAGAGCACGCGTTGTACCGCTTCGAAATATGGGCGCTGCAATCTCTCCAATGAATGTGTTTTTGATTTTACAAGGTTTAGAAACATTACCACTTCGCATGGAACGTCATTGTTCTAACACTCAAAAAGTTGCCGAGTATTTAACTACGCATAAGAATATCTCTTGGGTTAATTATTCAGGTTTAGAAACATCCAATGATCATCAATTAGCTAAAAAATATTTACCTGATGGTAGTAGTGGTATTTTAAGTTTTGGCATTAAAGGTGGCGAAAAAGCCGGTGCAAAATTTATTGATGCGCTTAATCTTGTGGTACGTTTGGTTAATATTGGTGACGCTAAGTCATTAGCTTGTCATCCTGCTTCAACAACTCATAGACAACTTGATGAGCAAGAATTAGCAAAAGCGGGTGTGAGTAAAGAAATGGTACGATTATCTATCGGTATTGAACATATTGACGATATCTTAGCCGACCTTATCCAAGCACTTGCGGCTAGCCAAGTATAGCTGTTAGCTAAAAGACAATCGCTTAGTATACAATTCGAGTTTCAAAACTCGAATTGTATGCCTGTTAACCGATTATCTAATTACACTATTGTCTAAGTGTTCTCTTAATGGGGGCATGCGTTAAATGCGTACTTCTAAATGGGTTTATATCTAAACCGCCTCGGCGAGTATAGCGGGCAAACACCGTAAGCTCTTCTAATTGACAATACTGCTGCAGATCACAATAAATACGCTCAACACATTGCTCATGAAATTCATTGTGCTGTCGAAACGATATTAAATATTTTAATAACATAGCGTGATCGATAGCTTTACCTTTATAGTCAATAAAAATACTGGCCCAATCGGGTTGATTAGTAATTAAACAATTTGATTTTAATAAATGACTAACCAGTTTTTCTGTTACGTTGTCGCTTGATGAGTTAGCTTGTGCTTGACTAAGAAGCTCAGCCTGGAAGTGATAACTTTCAATCGTAATGTCTTCTTCATCAATGCAAATCGTCTCTTGGTCAGTTAGCTTGATAGCCAACGCAGGGCATTGCTCAACGTTAAATAATGTCACCTTAGCTTGAGTTTGCGCGGTAGCTGATAAGTCTTTAATAAGGGCTTGTTCAACGTTTTTGATACTTGAAAATTTACTTTGATTAAAGCTATTCAAATATAATTTAAATGATTTGGATTCAACTAAATTTGGACTAGTACAAGGGAAGCGAAACTCGGCTACAGCAACAATCGGCTTACCTTTATTGTTCAACCATGATAGTTCATAACCATACCAAATATCTTCACCGACAAAAGGTAAATCGTTACTTTGTAGAGATAAGTCATCTCTATTTAAGCTTCGAGGTACCGCTTGTAATAAGATTGGGTTATATTCACTGCAATACACAGTGCTTTTACCAAGTGTTAAATTGTTTAATTCTTTTGAATGTTGGTAAGTTGCCATAAAATTTTTCTATCGTTTGCCATGCTATTACACAATAATATTACGATCATTTTAAAGGATCTTCGTCGCGATGACATCATCAAATAGAACAAATGAAAATTTAGTAAAAATACTTCAACAATTTACTGAGCAATATATTGATCAGTATCAAAAAATTCATGCATGCTTACCTACAGTTGAGCAAGATGAAGAATGGCCTTCTCCTTGTGAGCAAAAAGCCACAGAGAATAGCTCTTTGCCCCGAGATGAAGTTTTTTGGCAGCCTAGTGCGATAGAGAAAAGTGAAGAGTTAAGTTTCGATAACGTAGAGTCAGCGTTAGATTTTACCTTGCATAACGATATCAAAACATACTTTACCTTACTTTATAGTGAAAGCATCGATGCACATTGTGATGAAGGGGAGCTCTCATTGTTATTTGCTTGGAATAAAAATGACTTTGGGCGTTTACAAGAAAACCTCATCGGTCATATTTTAATGAAACGCAGATTAAAGCAAAAAGAGACTATTTTTTTTGCAGTAACTGATGAAGAAGATATGATTATTTCAGTCGATAATGCCAGTGGTGAAGTTTGGGTTGAACGTGTAGGTTGTAAACCTCACAAACAGCTTAGTGATTCGTTGGCTCAGTTTATCAGCCAGTTAACACCAGTAATTAAATAGTGTAAATTAGTTTTAGACTGTTTGCTAGTCTTCTTAGTTTACTGATTATATTGTGTTTTTCTATTTGTTAGTGTTAATTAATTATTGAGTTTTTGTTTGGTATTTTCAGTTGGTACTGCGGAGTTTGTGCCTTCAGTTATCTCTAGCGAAGCTGAGTCTAATGAAGTTAGGTTAAACTTTCTCGCCTTAGCTTGGATCGCATTAGTGAATTTAATGATACAGGTGTTTTGTCGATTTCCTGCTATATCGATTGCGGTAATTTTACTGTCTTTTAGAATGTTAAGGGTCTAAGCCGGCTCACTTTCTATAAAACTATTTGAGAGGGTAACGTTAGTGTTGAACTGCGGGGATTTTTTTTAGGTAATGGATTTCGTTATTCATTACAAAAATACTTTAATTATTTTATGTGACAATTCTATTATAGCGAATATAAACTTACTGTCAGTACTATAACCAAATCCACTTCTAATACCAGCTGAATCCTGTATTTTGAAGTGGACTGGGTATATATATGCAGTCAGTAATGTACTTGTTTATTACTTAGTTGCGACTTTCATTTTACGAACAAAGCTTGTTAACTCAGTTAGCATTTTGTCATGATCAGATAAATTGTTTTCAATAATTTTTACTACCGCAGAGCCACTTATTGCACCACTTGCTCCGGCCGTGAACGCATCTTTAACTTGTTGCGGAGCTGAAATACCAAAGCCTAAAACTGGTGGCGCAGCATGATACTCTTTTAATTTATCAATTAAATTTTTTGCAGGAGATTCTGCTTGGCTGCTTTCATCGCTGCTTTCTTCGATAGTATCAACACCAGTAACACCCGCACGGCTTAATACGTATGTATAACCACGGCTGTATGAAGATACTTCACGTAAAGTATCTTCACTGGCATTAGGAGGTGCAATAAATATTGGGGCTACGCCGTATTTTAATGCCGCTTCTCTAAAGGGTAGGCTTTCACGAATGGGTAAATCAGCAATTAATACAGAATCAACACCGACTTGTGCCATGTCTCGGTAAAAATTATCGATACCACGAGCAAAAACTAAATTACCATATAACAGCAAACCAATAGGAATATTAGGCGCGTATGCACGTACTTTAGCTAATATATCAATACAAATATCAGTATTAATCCCTGAATTTAACGCACGTAGGGCTGCCATCTGAATGGTTATGCCGTCAGCACTTGGATCTGAAAATGGAATACCTAACTCTAATGCATCAGCACCTGCATCAATTAATGCTTTGATAATGTTAAATGATTGTTCAGCATTAGGATCGCCAATGGTGACAAAAGGGATAAAAGCATTTTCATTTTTTTCGGCTAACTCAACAAAGGCTTGTTGGTAACGATAACCAGCTTGTTGTGTACTTGTTGTTTGTTTCATTACGCTTCACCTCTGTGCTTAACGCTTGTGTCATTATCATGCTCGTTTGGGTTTAAAATAGCGTGAACATGAGCAAGATCTTTATCCCCTCTACCAGAAAGATTCACTAAATAAATGGTTTCTTCTGTCACTGTTTCTGCCATTTTAAGGGCTTGCGCTAACGCATGGGCAGATTCAAGTGCGGGTATAATACCTTCAGTTTTAGCGAGCTCTTGAAAAGCAGCTAACGCTTCATCATCGTTGATCGCCACATACTGTGCTCTGCCGGTTTCTTTTAAAAAGGCATGTTGAGGGCCGACAGCAGGGTAATCTAGCCCTGCAGAAATAGAATATGACTCTTGAATTAGCCCATATTTATCTTGCATTACGTACGTATAGTTTCCGTGAAGCATACCTTTAGTGCCTGCCACTAAGGTTGCGCCATGATGATTAGTCTCAATACCTTTACCGCCGGGTTCTACGCCAATTAATTTTACTTCTTCATGTTGAATAAAGTCGTTGAACATACCAATAGCATTTGAACCGCCACCGACAGCAGCAATAACATAATCAGGTAAACGACCTTCTTCATCAAAAAACTGTGCTTTAGCTTCTTCACCAATCATTTTTTGAAATTCACGCACAATAGTTGGAAAAGGATGCGGACCAGCGGCAGTTCCTAATAAGTAGTGGGCATTTTCGTAATTAGCAGACCAATCACGTAATGCTTCATTAACTGCATCTTTTAATGTACCCGAGCCAGCAGTTACTGGAATAACTTCAGCACCCATTAACTTCATACGAAACACATTAGGTTGTTGGCGTTGGCAATCAACCGCGCCCATATAAACCTTACATTTTAAGCCTAATAGCGAACATGCAATAGCCGTTGCCACGCCATGCTGTCCTGCGCCTGTTTCGGCAATAACTTCAGTTTTCCCCATACGTTTAGCAAGTAAGGCTTGACCCAATACTTGGTTAGTTTTATGGGCGCCACCGTGTAATAAGTCTTCGCGTTTCAAGTAAATTTTGGCTAATGGATTTTTAACGATGTTTCTACAACAAGTTAAGGGTGTAGGTCGACCCGCATATTTGGTTAGTAAATTATTAAATTCTGTTAAAAATACTTCATCAGTTTGTGATTCAATAAATGCTTGTTCTAATTGCTCTAATGCTGGTACTAATAATTCACCAACAAACATGCCACCAAATTCACCAAAATAGGCAGGTAGTGTTTCTTTAATTGTATTATTTGGAGTATTGCTCATTTTCTAATAATTCCTTATTTGCGCAAAAACTTGCGTTAGCTTTTCGCTAGACTTTATACCTGGACTAGTTTCAACACCTGAGTTGAGGTCAAGTCCAAATAAATCTAATTGGGTTAGTTGCTGTAAGGCAAATTGTATATTGTCATTATTCAGTCCACCGGCTAAAAAGCTTTGGGTTAAGTCTTGTTCACTGGCTGATAATATTTGCCAATCAAATGATTGACCTGAGCCAGGTGACTTACCATCAAGCACATGATGAACGACTTGAGTACTTAAAATAGGCACAATATCTAATACGGATTTTGCTTGCCAAAGATCACAATTATTACAGTTATTTTCAGTTAGTTGAGCTTTAAGTGTCGCTATGTAGCTTTCATCTTCATTACCATGGAGCTGAACAGAAGATAAGTGTAAACTTTTTACTAAGTCTATAATTTCAGTAATTGGATGGTTAACAAATACGCCAACATAATCTAAATAGGGTGTGCTGTTGACTATTTCTAGCGCTTGAGTTTTTGTGATAACACGCGGTGATTTTTCAGCAAAAATTAAGCCGCCAAAACAGGCGCCAGCTTCTGCTGCAGCTACAGCATATTCTGGTGCGGTTAAACCACACACTTTATTATTACCAAAAATAAGTTTACGACAGGCTAAATCAATGTCGTTATAACGATTGTTATCCATAGCCATTAATGAACTACCAACAAGGAAGCCATCGACTGCTGGGGCTAATTCACGCACTTGAGCATTACTATAAATGCCAGACTCAGAAATTATTATGGTATCGTCAGGCAAGGTTGGCGCAAGTTCAAAAGTACGAGCAATATCGGTACTTAAATCACGTAAGTTACGGTTATTAATACCGATCATTTTTGCCTTTAATTTAATGGCTCTTTCACACTCATCTAGCGTCGATACTTCGGTTAGCACGGCTAAGTTATATTGCTCAGCAACATTAGCCAATGTTAAGTACTCTTCGTCTGATAACACACTTAACATTAATAATATTGCATCTGCGCCATAATAACGGGCTAAGTAAACTTGATAACTATCGATGAAGAAATCTTTATTTAATACAGGACAGTTAACTGTGTCAGTCACCGTCTTTAAGTAATCAAAGTTACCTTGAAAGTACTTTTCATCAGTAAGTACAGAAATAGCAGCTGCATATTTATCATAGGTTTGGCAAATCGATTTTACATCAAAATCAGGACGAATTAAGCCTTTTGATGGTGAGGCTTTTTTACATTCTAAAATAAAACCTGCTTCGGGGTTTTCTTCGGTACGTCTAAGTGCAGCGTACATATCTTTTATTGTTGGCGTTAATTCATCAATAAAACTTGCTAAAGGTTTTTCTTTTTTAAGGGCTTCGATTTCAATGCGTCTGTTTGCGGTTATTTTTTCTAATATATTTGCCATGTTATTTGCTTTTCCCGTTAATGCTTTCATCATTAGCATTTTCTGCATTAGAAAGGGATACCAGCAATTCTAATGTAGTTAATCCTTTACCACTTTTTAATACGTCACTAGCAAGTTGCGCGGCAGCTTTCAAGCTATCAGCTTTATCATGTAAATAGAGTAATGCTGCGCAATTAATAATGACGGCAGCATTATGTGCTTCTTGACCATTGCCCGACAAAATAGCTTTAATAATATCTGCATTTTTTTGCGGTGTGCCACCTTTAATATCTTCAAGGGAGTAATTTTTTAGCCCAAAGTCTTGCGGTGATATAGTGCGTTCAATTAACTGCTTACCATTTATTTCAACCACCTGGGTTTCACCATGAAGTGCTATTTCATCTAAGCCACTACCATAAACAACAAAAGCACGTTCAACGCCTGTAAGTTGTAATGCTTCGGCCATAGGCATTAATAAGTCAGGCGTATAAACACCCAATAACATAATATTAGGATAAGCAGGGTTAGCTAAGGGACCTAATATATTGAAAAGTGTGCGTATGCCCATTGTTTTACGTACGGCTGCGGCATGTTTAAAACCACTGTGATAAGCCGGTGCGTATAAAAAACATAAATTGGCTTTTTCTAAACAGTTACTGGCCGTCGCGGGTGACATAGTTAAATTAACACCAAATGCTTCAAGTAAATCAGCAGAGCCAGACATACTTGAAACACTGCGGTTACCGTGTTTTGCTATTTTTAAACCACATGCTGCCGCTAAAATAGCTGCTGTAGTTGAAATGTTTATTGTATTGGCGCCATCACCACCGGTTCCAACACAATCCGCAACGGGTTTTTTTTGTGGCGGAAACTTTGTTGCTGCTGCTTTAATGGCTATTGCTGCGCCAGATATTTCGTCGGGTGTTTCACCTTTCATTTTTAATGCGGTAAGGACACTGGCTAACAAAATAGGATCAGTGTCGCCTTTGAGCATTTGTTCAAAAAACGCTTGAATGGTTTCTTGGTCTAGATCTTGTCCGTCAACTAAGGTTGATAATATATTTTGCATGTTATGCTCCTTGCGCTTTAGTATTTAAGCGTTCGCTTAACGCGAGTAAGTAATCGAAACTTTGCGCTAATAATGTCGCGCCAAAAGTTGTTAAAATAGATTCAGGATGAAATTGATACGCTAATATAGCATCGGCTTCATGAGAAATAGCCATAGGTATACCATTAAAGTCAGCAATAACCGACAATGTCTTAGGAATATCTTTTCCTATTAGAGAATGGTATCGTGCCACAGGTAGTGGATTTTTAATATTAGCAAAAGGACCGTTACCACTGTGATTAATCGCAGAGGCTTTACCGTGAACAATTTCCTCAGCACGGCCAACATTACCGCCATAATGCTCTATCAGTGCTTGGTGACCTAAGCAAATACCTAGCATAGGTATTTTCCCTGCGCATAGCTTGATTAGCGCCATTAAGCAACCGGCTTTGCTTGGCTCTCCAGGGCCGGGTGATAATACTAAGATGACATTTTCACCACTTTGTTTAGTGTGCTCAAACATTTTACTGAAAATAAAGTCGGCGTTTAAAGTATTACGATAAACGGTTGGCTCAAATCCTAAACATTGAAATTCATCGACTAGATTATAAGTAAATGAGTCAAGATTATCGAGCATAAATAGCTTTGTTTTTTGTGCACTATTACTCATGTTATTAGTCATTATTTTTCCCCTTGTGCTGGGTTTGCTATTTGGCTTGCAAGTTTGTTTGCTATTCTGTTTGATAGTAGCACCGCATTGATGACTGCTTGCGCCTTTTGTTTGGTTTCATCCGCTTCACTTTGAGGGATAGAGTCATAGACAACGCCAGCACCGGCTTGAACATGAGCTATATTATCTTTAACAAACGCAGAGCGAATAACAATACAGGTATCCATTTCACCATCACCAGTTAAATAACCGACTGCGCCGCCATAACTGCCACGTCGTTTACCTTCGACTTCTCTAATAAGTGAAGTGGCTTTTATTTTTGGAGCACCTGATAATGTCCCCATGTTCATACAAGCTTGATATGCGTGCAGCGCATCTAATTCTTCAAGTAAAGTGCCGCACACTCGAGAAACTAAATGCATAACATGAGAATACCTATCTACTTTTAGTAAATCCGCGACATAGCGAGTCCCCGCTTTACATACGCGGGCAACATCGTTTCGGGCCAAGTCTACTAGCATGATATGTTCGGCTGACTCTTTTGTATCTTGTCTTAATTCCAACTCTATGCGTGAATCTAAATCTAGAGAAATGGTTCCATCGCTATTAAATCCTCGAGGACGTGTGCCCGCAATAGGATAAATTTCTACTTGACGTTTTCCTTCCGGAGAATTTTGTTGATATTTTATTGCTGATTCAGGAGAAGCGCCAAACATACAAAAATCACTGTCTTTAAGATAAAACATGTAAGGGCTAGGGTTACTTATTTTTAACGCTTGGTAGGCCGCAATACTATCAATACAAGGTAATGAAAAAGTGCGAGAAGGTACTACTTGGAAAATATCACCAGCACGAATGTTTTCTTTTAATTCTTCAACCGTTTGACAAAAACGTTCATCACTAATATCAACTGAGACCTTTTGTGAATCGACATGATTCATTTTTTGAGCTAAGGATGACTTTACAGCGGCAAGTGATGGAATATGCTCTGGTGTTATATTGGTTGATAGTTGCAGCTTGATTTTACTTACACGCTCAGTTAGTTGTTGTTGAACTTGTGCCTGAACTGCTAAAGACTTAGCTGAGAATATGTTTGCAATGATTTCGGTGCTTTTTATTTCATGGTCAATAACGACTAATGTTTCGGCTAGATAATAAACAAAATCTGGACAGGTATTTTCGCCATCAGGCACGTCAGGAAGTTCTTCACTTATAGATATCATATCAAAAGCAAAAGCGCCGCCAAGAAAAATAGCAAAATGATGACTGTTACTATTTTCTAACCGGTTAAATAAACGCAAACTTTCAAAAGGATTTATAGCCATTAATCTCGCTTTTTCGTCAAGCTCTGTTGGAATATTGGCAAAAATGGCGGTTAAGGTTTGCTGATCGGTAGTGAATGTTAATTGTGCATGTGTTGTTAATTGCATTGCGGCAAATTGCAGGGCAGCTTGACCATTAAGTGTTAAGGCACTAAAGGTAACGGTATTACCATTGCAAACAATTTTAACGGCTGCATCGGTGAGTAATAAACTTTTTAATAAGTGTTTTTGAGTGATTTCTGCCGACTCAAGTAGTAGGTTGTTCTTTTTATTATGGCAAAGCAGTTGGTAAACACTTAAGGGATCGCTTTGGTAATTAGCGTTATCTGTTAACGTTGAAACAGTTGTCAAACTTTGGTTATTTTGTGTCATGGTATTCTTCTTGAAATCGTGAAATTAAAGGGTTGTCATCCGGCATAAATTGGCTGTAGCCACCAAAGAAACCATGTTCTTGTTTTATTCATTGTAAATCCTGTTGGTCAATGAGTACTGTTGACATATAAATAGCGGCATACAGTGACAAGGTGAATAGTCACAAGCGCTTAACGTAAAAAACCCGCTTAACTTAGCGGGTTTTTGAAATTTGTTTATTGTTCTGTTTAGCTTTAATGTCTTCTTTCAGCTTTAACGAGATACACGCAATTATCACAACCCACTTATGTAGAATTATGCCACCACCAAATGAGGGTACTTAAATTAAATTGTTTTGCTAGTATCATTATTTCGTTCTTCTAAGTAAACTTACCGTTATATTTTGTAGCGCTTTTATATCTAAAAGCCTGCCCGTAACAAAGCCCCTATAGAAGACCTTATTATGGCGTTGCTGTCAACCACTGATTTCCCTTTAATAATTGAAAAACAAGATGGCTTCTCTCATGGCCGAATAGATCTGCATAGTCACACTAATTGCTCAGACGGTAGTTTGTCGCCGCAAACCTTGATAGATAGGGCGGTTAATTATCAAATTGATGTGTTAGCGATTACCGATCACGATACATTAGCAGGGATTGATATAGCACAGGGCTATATCAATGAACAAAATGTTCCAATAACGTTAATTCCAGGTGTAGAAATATCAACGGCTTGGCAAGGTTTTGAGATCCATATTGTTGGTCATAATTTTGATAAAAATAATGAGCAGTTATTACAATTAATTACCAATCAACAGCAAGCACGTGAACAACGGGCAATTACTATTGGTGAAAAGTTAGTGAAATGTGGTTTTCCTGATGCGTATGCTGATGCGAAAAAAAGCGCTGGTGAAGGTTCAATTACTCGGGCACATTTTGCGAAAGTATTATTTCAGCAAGGTCATGTTGGCACAATGCAAAAAGCATTTGATCTCTATTTAGGAAAAAAAGGCCGTAATACACAAAAAGCTTATGTAAAGCCAACCTGGTGTTCTATAGAACAAGCGGTTGAAGTGATTCATATGGCGGGTGGTAGTGCCGTGATGGCGCATCCAATTCGCTATGATTTATCGGCAAAGTGGCTCAGAAGATTAATTGTGCATTTTAAAGAAAGCCTTGGGGATGGTTTGGAAATTGTTTTGCCTCAAATGAATCCCCAACAACGACAAATAATGTTAAACTACTGTTTAGAATATGATTTACATGCGTCAACAGGCTCTGATTTTCATCATCCTAATAAATGGTCAGATTTAGGTAAAAATTTAATATTACCCGATCGCGCAAAACCTGTATGGGCACTATGGTCTTAAATCGCAGTTTGGGGGTCGTAACTTGTCGTTTGTACTTTACACCGATGACTATTACAAATAGGAAAATATCATGAGCCAGTTTTTTTATGTACACCCAGAGAACCCGCAAGGTCGTTTGATGCAACAAGCTGTGGCTATTCTTAATCAAGGTGGTGTGATTGTTTACCCTACTGATTCAGGTTATGCCCTCGGTTGTCACTTAGGGGATAAAAAAGCATTGGAACGTATCTGTCAAATTAGAAAGATAGATAAAAATCATAATTTCACCTTAGTTTGTGAAGATTTATCACAGCTCTCAGAATATGCGCGTGTTGATAATAGCGCCTTTCGATTATTGAAAAATAACACACCCGGTGCTTATACTTTTATTTTTAAAGGTAGTAAAGACGTACCTAAACGGTTATTGAATCCAAAAAAGAAAACCATTGGTATTCGTGTGCCGGATAATAATATTTGCCAAGCCTTGTTGGCTGAATTGGCAGAGCCTATAATGTCGACTAGTTTGATCATGCCAGGTGAAATAATGGCTGAATGCGATCCGGAACAAATTCGTGACTTACTAGAGCATCAAGTAGATTTAATTATTCATGGTGGTTACTTGGGGGAACACCCCACCACAGTGGTTGATTTTTCTAATGATGGAATTGAAATCTTGCGAGTAGGTGAGGGCGAACCCTCACCATTTGAATAGTATTGTCACTAATAAATGAGTCAGAAGTTAGTTACAAGGGAATTGCTACTGACGTAACAGAGTAAAAAAAATGTCACAAGACAAAAGAACACCTAAAGATAAAAAATCACCTAAAGATAAACAGGCTTCCACTGATAATAAATATGGTAGTCGTGGGACAGGTAAAAAATCTGTCGTTAAAAAAGGCGCTGTTAAAGGCGCAAAGGTCGAGCCAAAAAAAGGTGCTGGTAAAGGAAACAAACTCGTTGAAAAGCCAGTCAAGGTTGATTTTCAAAAAGCAACGCTGAAAGATTCTGAAAAGCTGCAAAAAGTACTTGCGCGTGCCGGTAAAGGTTCTCGTCGTGAAATAGAAGCGATGATAAGCGCGGGGCGAGTTAGTGTTGACGGTAACAATGCTTATTTGGGTGATCGAGTTGAGGGTACTGAACAGATACGTATTGATGGTCATCAAGTAAAGTTGACTGCTCAAGAAGATGATCTTTGTCGAATATTGATGTACAACAAGCCTGAAGGAGAAATGTGTACGCGCAAAGATCCTGAAGGTAGAATAACCGTTTTTGATCGTTTACCACCGCTTGAATCAGGCCGTTGGGTTGCTGTTGGGCGTTTAGATATTAATACGTCGGGCATGTTGTTGTTTACCACTGATGGTGAGCTAGCTAACCGTTTAATGCATCCATCACAAAAAGTAGAGCGTGAATATGCCGTACGTGTGTTCGGTGAAATTAATGAAGCCATGCTACAAACACTTCGCGCGGGTGTTAAATTAGAAGATGGTATGGCACGTTTTCAAAAAATCACCTATCGCGGCGGAGAAGGTCGTAATCATTGGTTCCATGTCGTGTTATCTGAAGGGCGTAATCGTGAGGTACGTCGTTTATGGGAGAGTCAAGACGTGCAAGTGAGTCGATTAATTCGCGTACGTTATGGTGATATGGAAATGCAGCGTCAATTACCCCTGGGTGGTTGGACGGAGCTTGGACTAAAAGAAGTTAACTACTTCCGTAAATTAGTTGACTTAACCTCTGAAACACAATCAAAAGTTAAAGTTGATGAAAAAGCGATGGATAATGCGAAAAGCCGCCGTATTCGCCGTTCAGTTAAAAAACATCAGCAACGTACTCAGCAGGCTAATCGCCGTCGCAGGAAGTAAATAATTATATACTCATGTTACTTCGAAATACTCGTCCTTCGGGGATGCCTGAGTAAATCATGTTCGTCGTTGCTCCTTTTTTTAAGGGAGCAACCATTAATAAAAATAAGCGCCTTGATCATGAATTGCTCAAGCGTCCTGAAACAGATATTTTGAAGTATCATGAGTATGATTATGCAGTATCAATTAATTGAAGATGAAATCAGTTTACAAAAATTATGTCAGCAATATAACAACGCAGAAATACTCGCTATAGATACTGAGTTTGTTCGCACTCGCACGTTATATCCTAAGTTGGGCTTGTTGCAAGTTTTTGATGGTAAGCAGTTAGCGTTGATTGATCCTGTTGCGATTAATGATTTATCACCCTTTTGGCAACTGCTGACAAATGAAAAAATTGTTAAAGTACTGCATGCGTGTTCTGAAGATTTAGAAGTGTTTTTAACTAGTGCCAATTGTAAACCCGTTAACTTAATTGATAGTCAAATCATTATGTCTTTTATTGGTCATGGGTTATCCATGGGATATGCGGCTATGGTTGAGCATTTTACTGGCATTGAACTTGATAAGTCAGAATCGCGTACTGATTGGATGAAAAGACCTTTAACTCAGAAGCAGCTTGATTATGCTAGTGCGGATGTTGATTATTTATTTCAACTTTACCCTAAGTTTATCACTGAAATAACACAAGCAGGTAGGTTGGATTATGCTAAGCAAGAAACGCAATTGTTAATAGAGAAAAAGTTTACGCCGATTGATGAAGATAACTTATATAGTCAAATGAAATTGGCTTTTCGATTGAATTCACAGCAGCTTAATACCTTGAAATATTTGGCGCGTTGGCGCTTTCAACAAGCTAAAAAACGTGATTTACCTATCGGTTTTGTTGCTAAAGATCATACCCTCATGGCAATAGCTCAGTATAATCCACAAAATATTGATGCAATGAATCAACTTAAGGGCGCTGAATTACTCGATATACGCCATAAAGGCAAAACGATGTTATCGATAGTTCAGCTAGCATCACAAACTAGCGAGAGTGACTATCCTGCAAAAATTACCCGTTTAGATGAATACCCAGGTTACAAGCAAATATTTAAAACAGTAAAAGCGTTTATTGTTGCTATTGCTGAAAAAAATAATTTGGCAATAGAAAACTTAGCCTCTAAGAAGCAAATAAACCAATTCCTAACTTGGCATTTTAACATCAATAATGTGAAGGCTTTAGCCTTGGAATCATCGACTAAAGCACCTATAGCTAATGTTGATATATTAACAGGTTGGCGTAATGAACTCTTTGGTAAAACATTACAAGCATTTGCTGATAGTGACTTTAAAGCGTAATTATCTTGGTATAGCTCTCGCGCTTAACTCGTTAAATTTACGACCTTCAATAAAAAGCCCTTCAATAAAAAGTTTGTTACACAGGCTTTTTATTGAAGGGCTTACTTTAAAACTCATTCTAGAATTAACTCTAGAGTTAAGGGGCTAACTCAGTTAACAGTGTAGTGACTAAAGTAAATCTATCTTGTTCCCCTTCGTTCGCTCGGATAAATTTGAATTTGTTTGGAGGCACCATTTTATAGACCGTTGGCTGTTTTTGTACCAAGCGCATTAACTGCATCGGATCTACCTTGGTATGGTCGCTAAACTCAATTGAACCACCAGTACTACTGGCTTCTATTCGGTTAATACCTATTGCTTGCGCCTTTAAACGTAACTTAGCAATATGAACTAAATTTTTCGTGGCTTGCGGTAGTAAACCAAAGCGGTCAATTAATTCAACTTGTACATCATCTAGCTGACCCTTATTTTTACAACTGGCAATACGCTTATATAAACTTAAGCGCATACTGACATCGAAAATATAATCTTCCGGAATAAGTGCAGGTAACCTTAATTCGATTTCAGTTTGTTTTGCTGTTACTTGGCTAAGGGAAAGCTGCTTACCTTCTTTTAATGCTTCAACTGCGTGATCAAGCATCTCCATGTATAAACTAAAACCTACTTGGCTCATTGAACCGGATTGATCTTCACCCAGTAACTCACCGGCACCACGAATTTCTAAATCATGGGTTGCTAAGGTAAAACCTGCGCCTAAATCTTCTAATGAAGAAATCGCTTCAAGGCGTTTTTTGGCATCTTTGGTAATGCGTTTTTCATGTGGTGTTAACAAGTAAGCATACGCTTGATGATGCGAACGACCAACACGGCCGCGCAACTGATGTAATTGTGCTAAGCCTAGATGGTCAGCACGATCCATAATAATCGTATTTGCGCTAGGTACATCAATGCCCGTTTCAATAATTGTAGTACAAACAATGACATTAAAACGTTGATGATAAAAGTCACTCATTATACGTTCAAGCTCGCGTTCACGCATTTGTCCATGAGCCGTTACGACACGAGCTTCAGGTATCAATGCTTGAATGTCAGCGGCTGTTTTTTCAATTGTCTCAACATGGTTATGTAAAAAGTAGACTTGTCCACCACGTAAGGTTTCACGTAAAATAGCTTCCCTAATTAAGGCTTCATCGCGTTGACGAACGAATGTTTTTACCGCTAATCGTTTTGCTGGAGGTGTGGCAATGATAGATAAATCACGCATACCACCCATCGCCATGTTTAGTGTTCTAGGAATTGGGGTTGCAGTGAGCGTTAAAATATCGACATTGCTGCGTAATTGTTTAATTTTTTCTTTTTGTTTCACACCAAATCGATGTTCTTCATCAACGACTAATAGCCCTAGATCTTTATATTTTATGCTGTTTTGTAATAGCTTATGAGTACCAATGAGAATGTCTATCTGGCCTGATTCTACTTTTTTGATTACTTCATTTTGCTGCTTTGCCGTTTTAAAGCGTGATAATACTTCAATGGCTACTGGCCAGTTAGCAAATCGATCGCGGAAGTTCTCATAATGCTGTTGGGCAAGAAGAGTAGTTGGCACCAATATAGCCACTTGCTTGTGATCATTTACGGCAACAAAAGCAGCACGCATTGCCACTTCAGTTTTACCAAAACCGACATCGCCACAAACTAATCTATCCATAGATTTTGGAGATAGCATATCGCTTATAACCGCATTAATGGCTTGTTGTTGATCGAAGGTTTCTTCAAAACCAAAGCTATCACTAAAGGCTAAGTAATCCTCTTTGTCACGTTTAAAAGTATAGCCGGTATTGTTAGCTCTATTAGCATATATATCGAGCAGTTCAGCTGCAACATCGCGAACTTTTTCTGCGGCTTTTTGTTTAGCTTTACTCCAACTATCACTACCTAGTTTGTGTAAAGGAGCATTTTCGCTGTTAGTGCCAGAATAACGACTAATAAGATGCAAAGAGGCAACAGGTACATATAATTTGGCGTCATTGGCGTAACTAAGCATTAAAAATTCAGTGACAATTCCGCCAGTCTCAAGAGTTTGTAAGCCTAAGTATCTCCCTATACCATGATCTATATGTACGACTGCCTGTCCTATCGTTAGCTCGGCTAAGTTTTTAAAAATAGCATCTGTGCTAATATCTTGAGACTCATTACGTCTTCTTGATTGACGAACATGATCTCCCAGCAATTCTGCTTCTGTTATTAATGCGATTGCATTTTTCTTGGCCGTCCCCTTAGATTGGAAAACAAAACCTTGATTCAGTGCATTAACGCTAATGCCTAATTTTTCGTTAGATGCGATAAAATCGTCGATACAATGAAACAACGTTGGTTTGATATTATCTCTGGCAAGCAACTCTAATACACTTTCTCGACGACCTTGGCTTTCGGCAATAAATAAAATTTTATCTGGCGTTTCTTTATCATTAATAAAATGATTAATTAATTCAAAAGGCTGTTTTAACTTATGATCGATAGTTAAATCGGGCAGTGCCTTTACATCAAAAACGATTTCACTTGATTTCTTTTTATCTTGTACTTGTGTTTCGCTATCAATTTTTGGAGCTACAATGGTGATCCGAGCAAAAGGTTTTAAGGCACTGTAGAGGGCTTCAGAGCTTAAAAATAATTGCTCTGGTGGTAATAGTGGCCGTGTAGGGTCGTAACGTCTATTTTCATATCGGTAATCAATGTCTTGCCAATAATGATCTAAAGATTTATCTAAATCACCAGAGATCGCTATCATGGTATGTGGCGCTAAATAATCACATAGTGTACTAGTGCTGTGTTGATTGAATAAATCTGAATTGTTATCTAGATTGTTTGTTTGATCGAAAAATAGTGGTAAATAATATTCAATACCAGGGGGAAGAATATTATTGCTGACTTGATGATAAATAGACTCTTTATCGATAGAGCTTTTAAATAACTCTCGATACTGGCTGCGAAATAAACTGATTGCTGCTTTATCAGTTGGAAATTCATGTGCGGGTAATAAGTCGATTCTATCTACTTTTTCATTTGAGCGTTGGTTATCAGGATCAAATAAACGTATTTCATCAATTTCATCATCGAAGAAATCTAAACGAAAGGGGGTTTTACTGCCCATTGGAAATAAATCTACAATGGCACCACGTGCAGAAAACTCGCCATGCTCCATTACTTGATCTACACAACGGTAGCCACTCGCTTCTAAGTTTTGTCTTAATTGATGTAAATCTTTTTTATCGCCTTTGTTAATGATTAAACTGTTGGCTTCTAAATATTTTTTAGGCGCTAAACGCTGTACTAAGGTAGTGACAGGTACAATCACTATGCCTCTCTCTATACGAGAGAGTTGGTAAAGTGTGGCTAAACGTTGTGAAATAATATCTTGGTGAGGAGAAAATGTGTCATAAGGTAACGTTTCCCAATCAGGGAATAAGCAAATAGTCAGTTCATCTTCGTTTTGCGATAAACTCAGTAATTCTTGCTCTAATCTTAAGGCAGACGGTGTGTCATGTGTCACCAGTAATATTGGTGAATCACTTGAAATAGCCCCTTGATATAAGGCAATACTGGCACTTGAACCTTGCAAATTTAACCAGGTTTTTTTGTCAACAGTCTTGGTGTTGTTTTTTGCTAAAATAGGAGTTAGTAAACAGCTTGATTTGCTCATGAAATAAAATAACTTGATAAATGTAAACGTATTATGGCTTATTCTAATTAAGGTGTGACACCAATTCAATTGATTGTTGTTGTAATGTGCTATTTGACAATAGCCTACATTTCTTCTAAACCTAATGTGATGATTAGATAATTAGGTTTACAAGTTATCTACTCACTTTATTTATAGTTTTTTCATCAATTAAGTGATCTATTTTAACCAGCAGAAATGATCATATAGTTAGTGAGATTGATATTATTACTATTTCGTTTAAAAAATTGAAGAGAAACCGCCAAAATTTTATTCGGATTGGTATTCATTAATGGATGTATTACAAGGAATTAATATGAAAAACGTATTACCTAAAACTCTCTTTTGTGCACTACTGACTAGTTTGTTATTTTTTACTGCTAATGTGATGTCAGCCGAGTCTAAAGTAACAACTAATGTTGTCGTTATGAAGCAATATGTCAATTTAAATCAATCAACTATCGATGATTTAGTGACCTTAAAAGGAATAGGCTACAAGAAAGCGCAAGCCATAGTCGCCTATAGGAAAAACATTGGTGCGTTTAAATCAGTGAATGAATTAACAAATATAAAAGGTATAGGCGAGAAAATCTTAAGTGATAACAAGGGTCGCCTTAAAATATAATACCAACAGAATGCATTTTTTAGTTGTGAAAGTCAGCAGATTGCTGACTTTTTATCTTTGTAACAGAAGAGTCTAAAAATAAACTTAATATATCTTTTTGTTATAACAAAGTTGTTTGTTATATGGAAAAAAATCACTGGATGTGGCATTCTAATCCCATCAATTTTCATCAACGTTTGTATTGGCAATGACTTTAACTCATTTAAAAAAATTAGAAGCTGAATCTATTCACATTTTTCGCGAAGTAGCAGCTGAATTTGATAATCCAGTAATGCTTTATTCTGTCGGTAAAGATTCTGCCGTCTTATTACATCTTGCCCGCAAAGCTTTTGCGCCAGGTAAAATTCCTTTCCCGTTATTGCATGTTGATACCAATTGGAAATTTAAAGAAATGATTGCCTTTCGCGACAAAATAGCAAAAGAGTATGATTTCGAATTACTTGTGCATCAAAATCCTGAAGGTATTGCGATGGGAATGGGACCTTTTACTCACGGTAGTGCTACGCATACCGATGTCATGAAAACTCAAGGTTTAAAGCAAGCGTTAAATAAATATGGTTTTGATGCCGCTTTTGGTGGCGCACGTCGTGATGAAGAAAAGTCACGTGCTAAAGAGCGTGTTTATTCATTTCGTGATGAAAATCATCGTTGGGATCCAAAAAGTCAACGTCCAGAGTTATGGAATATTTATAACGGCAAGGTACATAAAGGCGAAAGTATTCGTGTGTTCCCTTTGTCTAACTGGACTGAACTTGATATTTGGCAATATATCTATTTAGAAGGTATTCCAATTGTACCGCTTTATCTTGCTGAAAAACGTCCTGTGGTTGAGCGTGATGGCACGTTAATTATGGTTGATGATGATCGTATGCCTATCGGTGAAGATGAAGAAATTCAAATGAAAAGTGTTCGCTTTAGAACATTAGGTTGTTATCCATTAACAGGGGCGGTTGAATCAACAGCAACTACCTTACCCGAAATTATTCAAGAAATGTTATTAACCAAAACCTCCGAGCGTCAAGGCCGAGTGATTGATCACGATAGTGCGGGTTCGATGGAGAAGAAAAAGATGGAAGGTTATTTCTAGGCTTATTCCTTTTAAAGAGAAGTAAGCTAACCCCCATTTTTAGACTAAAACATTTTTATTTGATTAATATTTCCGAAGGAAAAGATTATGAGTCAGCAATTAGACTTAATAGAAGACGATATTCAAGCTTACTTAAAGCAACATGAAAACAAAGAGTTAGTACGGTTTTTAACCTGTGGTAGCGTAGATGACGGTAAAAGTACCTTAATCGGCCGTTTACTACATGATTCAAAAATGATCTTTGAAGATCAACTTGCGGCGATAGAAAAAGATTCAAAAAAATCTGGCACAACAGATGAAGCGATAGATTTAGCTCTATTAGTTGATGGTTTGCAATCCGAACGTGAGCAAGGTATCACTATTGATGTGGCTTATCGTTACTTTGCAACCGATAAACGTAAATTTATTATTGCGGATACTCCAGGTCATGAACAATATACTCGCAATATGGCAACAGGTGCTTCGACGTGTGATATCGCGATTATTTTGATCGATGCGCGTTATGGCGTACAAACTCAAACACGTCGTCATTCTTTTATTTGTTCATTATTGGGTATTAAACATATCGTTGTTGCCGTCAATAAAATGGATTTGGTCGATTACTCGCAAGAGCGCTATCAAGCGATTAAAAAAGACTATCGTGAATTTGCAGAATCTCTTGAATTTTCAGATGTACGTTTTGTACCATTGTCTGCTCTGAACGGCGATAATGTGGTTGAAGAAAGCGAAAACATGCCTTGGTATCCAGGCGCAACGTTGATGAAGTTGCTCAATACCATGGATGTAAAAGTTCAAGAAGAATTTACTCAGCTCCGTTTTCAGGTTCAGTACGTTAATCGACCTAATTTAGATTTTCGTGGTTTTGCCGGAACAATAGCCTCAGGCCATATATTAGTGGGCGATACTATTGTTGCATTACCGTCAGGTAAAGAAAGTGTTGTTAAAGAGATTGTTACTTTTGATGGTAATTTAGACCGTGCTGATAAAGGTATGGCAGTAACGCTAACCTTAGAAGATGAAATTGATATTAGCCGCGGCGAAATCATAGTTAAAAAAGGTAGCTTACCTACTTCTGCAAAAGAGCTTAATGCGACAGTAGTGTGGATGCACGAAAATGAACTAGAGTCAGGCCGAGAATATTTCATAAAACATGGTAGTAAGATGACCACAGGTCATGCTCAGAAAATTGTTAGCAAGTATGATGTTAATACTATGGAGCAGTTACCTGCATCACAGTTAGCGGTTAATGATATTGGTACGGTTGACTTTGTTATAAGTGAAGCTTTGCATTTTGATGACTATCAAGTAAACCGTGGCTCTGGCGCATTTATAATAATTGATCGATTGAGTAATGTAACCGTCGGGGCAGGCATGATAAATCACGCTATTGATGAAAATGTTCATGAATACTCAACGTTTGAATTGGAGCTTAATGCTTTAGTTCGTAAGCAGTTCCCTCATTGGGGTGCTCGTGACATTACTAAATAGTGATTAACTGGTCAACTTGTCGCTGTAGCGCTCAATTAATACGTTAAAAGTACTCATTGACTGTCGTCAACTCGATGTTTTTTTCTTTCACTTGAACACTATAGCCTAAAGTTGAACGGTTATTTTATTTGGTATAACCTAAGTTTTAATAAATAACGTTAGGATGATAATGACAATTGAACAGTGGTTGATGAGTGTGGTTTTTATTATCACTTTTATCAGTTTAGTTAAATACAGTAAAGTGCCTGAACGGATTTTTTCAGTAACAGTACTTGCTTGTTTAGCGTTATCTTTTGTCAGTGTTGACGATATTCTCGCTAATGCGGTAAACCCGGGTTTAGTTACCCTAATTTTACTGGTACTTTGTTCATTTTCTTTTGAACGAACTAGTATTTTACGTCGTATGAGTCAGCGTGTTTTTAATGGCTCTAAAATAAATTCAATGCTGCGACTTTTTATTGGAACTGCGTTTGCTTCCGCTATCATGAGTAATACCGCGGTAGTGGCAACACTGATTAATAATGTCAAAAATAATAAGTTGATCAATCCAGGGAAATTATTATTACCCCTATCCTATGTTGCCATTTTAGGTGGCACCCTGACGCTTGTCGGCACTTCTACTAACCTTATTGTTAATAGCCTACTAATTGAGCAAGGCGTGGTTGGTTTTAGCTTCTTTGATTTTACTGCTATTGGCGTCGTCGCGTTATTGCTCTGTTTAGGCTTAGTGATTTTACGCGCTAGAACGTTACCTGATATAGAACAAGGTCAATTATTAGCACAAAATTACTTACTTGAAGCCGAAGTTTCTGCTGACTCTAAGTTGGTGAATAAAAGCATTGAAGAAAATGGTTTAAGAAATTTAGATGCACTTTTTTTAGTTGAAATAGTGCGTCAAGAGCGTTTAATAACACCGGTTACCCCCGATGAAAGAATACAAGCGGGAGATAAATTGATCTTTAGTGGTGATATTTCAAAAGTATTAACATTACAGCAGTTTGATGGCTTAACGTTATTTGCAGAGCAAGATGACTTATTACGTGATAATTTAACCGAAGTGTTAATCAAACCTGATTCAGCAATTGCCGGGAAAACGCTAAAAAAAGCAGGGTTTCGTGCTCGCTTTGATGCTGCGGTTGTTGCTGTTCGCCGAGAAGGTTGTGCCTTATCGGGGAAGCTAGGTGATATTGTCCTGCAGTCAGGAGATTTTTTGGTTCTTGCTGTAGGACAAGATTTTTCTAGTCGTACTAATTTGTCGAAAAACTTTTTTATATTATCCGGTCATCAAGCCATTAATATGCTTAGTGGTTGGCGTGATCAAGCCACTGTTTGGGGATTTTTACTGGCTATTGCTATTTCAGTAGTAACGCCTATCTCCCTATTAAGTTGTTTATTTATTTATGTTGCAGCGCTTATTTTTAGTGGTGCCTTAACGGTTAATGAAATTAAGCGTCGTTTTCCCTTAGAAATTTGGATGATAGTACTTGGCGCGCTAACCTTAGCAACGGCTATTGAAAATACGGGTTTGGCGGCTATGATAGCAGATTCTATCAAACAGCTTCTCGATGGTAGTAGTGTTTACTTAGCATTTGTTGCTATTTTTGTTATAACCTTATTAATGACTGAATTGATAACCAATAGCGCAGCCGCCGCATTAACATTTCCTATTGCTTATAATATAGCCTTAGGCCTAGGTGTAGATCCCATCCCTTTTGTTATGGCGGTGGCTTTTGCTGCTAGCGGTTCATTTATTAGCCCTTATGGTTATCAAACGAATGTGATGGTATATAACGCCGGTAATTATCAATTAGCCGATTTTGTCAAGTTTGGCTTACCTATTTCGATTGTCTACAGTATTACTGTCATGTTGATGATCCCCGTGATGTTTCCTTTTTAACAGGTAACTGACATTTAATTAAAAAATTAGAATTAAAATAAAAATCATAAGAGGCCTTTTAAATTGGTTATTATTATTTTTTCGGTAAAATTTTAAGTTGAGTAACTATAATGAAAACAGAAAATACCGTTTGGCATGAACAACATATAACGCAAGAGCAGCGTGCAGGAATAAAAAAACAAAAATCTTGTTTACTGTGGTATACCGGTTTAAGTGGCTCAGGTAAATCAACTGTGGCTAATGCGGTTGATGCTTTACTATTTGAATTAGGTTGTCATAGTTATTTACTTGATGGCGATAATGTTCGTCATGGTCTAAATGGTGATTTAGGCTTTAGTGATGAGGACAGAGTTGAAAATATTCGCCGTATTGGTGAAGTATCAAAACTTTTTCTTGATGCAGGCTTAATTGTTTCTACTGCTTTTATTTCACCTTTTAGTGAAGATAGAGCCAGTGCCAGAGCAAAATTAGCGCAGGGCGAATTTATTGAAGTGTATATCGATACGCCCATAAGTGTTTGTGAACAGCGCGATCCTAAAGGCTTATATAAAAAAGCACGAAAGGGTGAAATTAAAGATTTTACTGGCATAGACTCGACTTATGACGTCCCTCAAAACCCAGAAATTCATGTGAAAACAGCAGAGTATTCAATACAAAGCTGTGCGCAGCAAATTGTTAGTTATTTAGCTGAACAAGGTTTTATTGAACAAGG
>DPHE01000069.1:11554-37654 GCA_003521815.1 Colwellia sp. | reverse complement strand
GAACAAGGTTTTATTGAACAAGGTCGTATCGACTTAATCGAGCAGAGGTAACAGCATGCATTATGATGTTTTTAATGGTGATGCTGATGGTATCATTGCTCTATTGCAACTCCGTCTGTCTCAAAAAGAAGAACAGCCGAACGAATCGACACTTATCACGGGTGTAAAACGCGATATAAGCTTACTTAAACAAGTTGATGTGAATATAGCAACGTCGGTTACGGTATTAGATATATCGTTAGAAAAAAACAATGAAGCCTTGGCACAATTGCTTGAAAAAGAAGTGAAGGTTTTTTATGTTGATCATCATAGAACCGGTGATATTCCCCAGTCAATGCAACTAACTAGTTTACTCGATACTGATGCGAATACCTGTACTAGCCTTCTCGTCAATAACTACCTCGGTGGAGAATTTGCTACCTGGGCTATTGCCGCGGCTTTTGGGGATAATATGCAAACCTCTGCTGAAACACTTGCTGAGCAGAGCAATTTAACGTTAACACAGCAATCGCTATTAAAAGAATTAGGTGTTTATATTAACTATAATGGCTATGGTCGAAGTGTTGATGATTTACATTTTCATCCTGCGGATTTGTTTCATCAGTTATTAAATTATGTCGACCCTTTTGAGCTGATTAATGAGCAAGGTTCTATTTTTTCTCAGTTAAAGGATGCTTATTTAGCGGATATGAATCAAGCTAAAAGTGCCAATGTGCTTGCTGAAAATGCTAGCTTTAAAGCGGTAGAGTTATCTGATGAGCCATGGGCTAGACGCGTAAGTGGTGTTTTTGGTAATGATCTCGCGAATGTTTCACCTAATAAAGCGCATGCGGTGCTGACCTTAAATGCAGATAATAGTTATACCGTGAGTCTAAGAGCACCTTTAAGTAACAAACAAGGTGCTGGTGATTTATGTGCTAGCTTTCCAACCGGTGGTGGCAGAGCTGCGGCGGCGGGTATTAATGAATTGCCGCAAGAAATGCTTAGCGATTTCTTTGCTAGCGTGTCAAAATACTACGCATAAATTACGGTGCATAAATTACGATGCATAAAGTACAAGTGTTCAGATAAAAGGAAGCTAGGACATGAGTTTATTAATTACGGGTGGTACCGGCTATATTGGAAGTCACACTATTGTTGAGCTGCAAGCTTTAGCAAATGAGCAAGATATTGTTATTGTAGATGATTTATCAAATTCATCTACTAAAGTACTGGATAGAATTGAGAAAATAACAGGTAAAACTGTTACTTTTATTAAAACTGATATTTGTGACTATGACGCGATGAATGAGGTTTTTTCACAACATAGTATTGATGCGGTAATTCACTTCGCCGGACATAAAGCCGTTGGTGAATCCAGTGAAAAGCCACTTAGTTATTACTATAATAATGTTTCTGGTACAGTTATTTTACTTAAGGTAATGGCGGATCATAACGTTAAAAAACTTGTGTTTAGCTCTTCTGCAACGGTTTATGGTGATAATGTTTCACCACTGAATGAAACCATGCCGACATCAGCGACTAATCCTTATGGTCAAACCAAATTGATGATTGAACATATTTTGTTTGATTTAGCAAAAAGTGATAGTGACTGGTCTATTGCTTGTTTACGTTATTTTAATCCGATTGGCGCACATGAATCAGGACTCATTGGTGAAAATCCTAATGGTATTCCTAATAATTTATTACCTTATGTTGCCCAAGTTGCTGTTGGCAGATTAGCTCAACTGCAAGTGTTTGGTGATGATTATGACACGGTAGATGGCACTGGAGTGCGAGATTATATTCATGTGGTTGATTTAGCACAAGGCCATGTTAAAGCACTGCAAAATCTAGATAAAATATCAGGTTGCCAAGCAATTAATTTAGGTACAGGTAATGGTACCTCGGTGTTAGAAATTGTTAACACATTTAAAGAAATCAGCGGTCAAAATATTCCGTATAAAATAATACCAAGACGTGCTGGTGATTTAGCAACCGTTTATGCTGATGCTAATCTAGCCCATGAGATACTTGATTGGCAAGCAACGAGAAATTTACATACTATGATTTCAGATACTTGGCGTTGGCAGTCAGAAAATCCACAAGGGTTTTAACGGCTGCCCTGCATCAATACTGTATTGAGTAAAAATAGTAGCCCTGTTAGAATATTATGGGATCTTCAAGTTGATATTCCATACCTTTAGCGACTAGATTGCAAAATTTAGCATGTGTGATGGTTACTTCCCCGCTCTAAAATGTACACTCGTTCAACGTCCTATAACTCTGTGGATTTTATTTTTCCAAGGAATGTTTACTTATTAAGGATAGTAAACCTGATTAGGTGTTTAAGGTGGAGTAGAGGAAACTAATTAACATAGACTGTTTAAGTCGTGATATATACCCGCTCCACTTGACGATGCTCGGTTCAGGAAGTCTGAGCGATTCATAATCAAGGCACCTTTTTTTATTAAGGGTTATTACCTCAAAAAGAAATGTAACGCAGATTATTATTTGCTCACCATTCCCCAAATGGCAGGTTTAGAAACGCTTTATGCTGCGTTATTGATTTTGAGAAGGGAACAACCATTCTCATCAATCAAAGCCTTGTTTAAAGGCGTTTCTAATTCCAGCTGAATCATGCATATTCAAGTGGAACGGTATAGTAACCACTTTATTAATACTGATGATAAATACGGATGGAATGAGTCTATGTCTTTTGAAAAAAAACTACATTAAGGTATGTTTTTATCTAAATTCTTGATAGTTTAGCAGGTAAAAAATTTTAGTCGCAACTTATACTAAGTTGTGCATTCATTAATTAAATTTGTATCATACAAAATAAAGGGGAATGTCTTGGAACTGGGTACGTTAATTTCTTTAGCACTATATTTCATTGTTATGTTAGGGATAGGCTTTTATGCCTATAAAAAATCGACCAGTGATGTTTCTGGTTATATGCTTGGTGGTCGAAGCTTAAGTCCAAGTGTCGCGGCACTCTCTGCCGGAGCCTCTGATATGAGTGGTTGGATGTTAATGGGCTTGCCGGGCGCTATGTATATCTCAGGAATGAGCAGTTTATGGATAGCCGTAGGTTTGGTTATTGGTGCCTTTTTAAATTACCTTATCGTTGCTCCACGCCTTAGAACCTATACGGAAGTCGCGAATGACTCTATAACGTTACCTGATTTTTTTGAAAATCGTTTTAATGACAAGTCACGCATGTTACGAATAGTGTCATCTGTGGTTATCATCGTGTTTTTTACGCTTTATACTTCCAGTGGTATTGTTGCTGGCGGTAAGCTCTTTGAAAGCTCTTTTGGGCTAAACTATGAAGTGGGTTTGTATGTTACCGCAGGCGTTGTAGTGGCTTATACACTTGTCGGCGGTTTTTTAGCGGTTAGCCTAACTGATTTTGTACAAGGTTGTATTATGTTTATTGCCTTGGTATTAGTACCTTTTGTAACGATTAATGAAGTGGGTGGATTAGGCGAAATGCAAACGAGTATTAGTCAAATTAATCCTGATCTATTAGATATTTTTAGTGGTGTTAGTATCATAGGAATTATCTCATCAATGGCATGGGGCTTAGGTTATTTTGGTCAGCCACATATAATTGTTCGATTCATGGCAATTCGTAACGTGAAGGATATGCCGACAGCACGTCGTATAGGGATGAGTTGGATGATAGTGGCAATTATTGGGTCTATGGCTACTGGGTTTGCAGGTATCGCTTATGTTGCTAAAACGAGGTTAACACTGAATGATCCCGAAACTATTTTTATTGTTTTATCACAAATTCTTTTTAGTCCGTTAGTTGCTGGTTTTCTTTTAGCGGCAATATTAGCGGCGATTATGAGTACTATTTCTTCACAATTATTAGTGACTTCAAGCTCATTAACGGAGGATTTTTATAAAACATTTTTACATAAAAATGCTAATGATAAACAACAAGTTTTAGTTGGGCGTATCTCGGTAGCTATTGTTGCACTCGTTGCTATTTATTTAGCCTACGATCGTGATAGTTCAATATTATCTTTAGTCAGTAATGCTTGGGCTGGTTTTGGTGCAGCTTTTGGTCCTGTTATTATAGGCAGTTTATACTGGAAAAAAATGACGAGAAATGGCGCATTATTAGGTATGATTACTGGCGCTGCAACGGTATTGTTTTGGATTTATGCTCCTATTAGTATTGACGGTCAATCTTTAAGTTCTGTTATGTATGAAATAGTCCCTGGCTTCATTTTATGTTCACTCGTTATTTATGTTGTTAGTACTATGTCCCCACAATGTGATGCAGCCATTTTGGCTAAGCACGATGAAATGTTGACACATCCTCATTAAATGTAAGTGATAAATAATAAGTTGTAATAAAGGTTAAATAAATGAAGTTTTCTAATACATACATTAAGTTAGGTGAGAAATTTTTCCATAGAACTTTACCTGAAAAGGTTGTGTCGCCTACACTCTTATTATGGAATAAAGCGTTAGCTCATGATTTATTTATACCTGAAAATATACAAGAGGATCATCTTTTGTTGTCTCAATACGGCTCTGGTAATCAACTGCCTATTGGTGCTGAATCAATAGCACTTGCTTATTCAGGCCATCAATTTGGTCACTTTAATCCTCAATTAGGTGATGGTCGCGCTCATTTACTTGGTGAAGTATTAGATAAAGATAATGTGCGCCGTGATATTCAATTGAAAGGCTCTGGACAAACGGGTTTTTCTAGACGAGGCGATGGAAAATGTGCTTTAGCACCAGCACTGAGAGAATACATCATGAGTGAAGCATTATTCGCACTTGGTGCTCCTACATCTCGGTGCTTATCAGTGGTTGCTACAGGTGAAACGATTAATCGAGGCTTAACAAAAGCAGGTGCTGTTGTTACCCGAGTGGCGGCTAGCCATATTCGGGTGGGTACTTTTCAATACTTTGCTGCTAGAGGCGATACGGCTTCGTTACAAGCCTTGGTTGATTACAGTATAAAGCGTCATTTTCCTGAAATAGATACGGATGATACTGTAAATAATATTCCACTAACGTCTGATCAACGTATATTAGCGTTTTTAGCGAGTGCTATTACCAAGCAAATTACCTTAGTGGTTGAATGGTTACGCATCGGCTTTATTCATGGGGTAATGAATACAGACAATACCGCTATTTGTGGTGAAACGCTCGATTTTGGCCCTTGTGCTATGTTAGGTGATTACCATGAAAATAAGGTCTTTAGTTCTATTGATGAATATGGTCGTTATGCGTTTGGTAATCAAGGAAAAATAGCGCAATGGAACATGGCTCGATTAGCTGATTGTTTAATGCCATTATTGACAGAGGCTAGCGATAAACAACTTACTGAAGAAGAACAAGAAGAACAAGAAGAACGAGAAGAAAAGGCATTAACGAAAGTTGAAGCACTAATCCTTCAATATACCGATCAGTTTGATGTCGCGTATTTTACTATGTATGGCAAAAAACTTGGACTAGCTAATATTGGTGAAAATAATACGGCTTTAAATAATAAATCATTGATTAGTGAGTTATTAACCCTAATGCAAACGCAAAAATTAGACTATACACAAACCTTTTTAGAGTTAACACAATCCTTAACAGATGATGCAAAAGCGCAAGAACTACAAAGTAAGTTGGGTGACTGGTACCAACGCTGGTTAGTCGTACTCAGACAAGAAGAGCCTAAGCAAGAAAGTCATCAGCAAAAAAACTATCAAAACGCCCAAGATTTAATGAGAAAAAATAATCCGGTCGTTATTCCAAGAAACCATCACATTGAGTCGATACTTGACGTCTGTGAAACTGTTATTGCTAATGATTTAAGTTGTGCCAAAAACTCAACTAAAAAAGTGATTACTGAAACGGTTGATGAATTTCTTCAGGTATTGCGTTCACCTTATAAAGAAATAGAGTCGACAGCTAAATATCAAGAGTTACCAGGAGATGGAGATAGATATTATCAGACCTATTGTGGTACTTAGCATTATTTATATAACATAAACAAACACCTAATTTATTTATGTTATGACTGGTTTTTGTTAAAGAAGTGTTAATTTTTATGATTCATCATGCAGGTAAATTGAGTGATGTTGCACAAATTACTTTTAAAGACGGTGTCATGTAGACCAAGAAATATTATCGTTAATCTTGCGTTGCCACTCGTCTAACAATTCATTTTTATCAGCAACAACAAGAATGTTAGCCTGTTTAAAACTAATCGATTCACCTTGTAGCTTATGATCACTAAATTTATTAGTGAATCTAAAGTGCTCTTCTTTTGGCACAACAAATACAGTTACCGTATCGGTTAATCCTTGAAAAACTAGATGTAAGCTTTTTATACCATCAAAACGACAATAGTCTGCTGAAATTAATTCCCCTAATGATTCATTAAAGCTGCCATTAAAGGTAGACATTTTCTTGTTCAATGTCGTTAAACTTACTCGTTTATCATCATTATTATAAAATTTGTTTTCTTCATAATAAACATGTGCCAATGCATAATTACCTAAATTATTGTAACTATTAGAAAACTGTAAGTAATTTACGACTAAGCCCGCAATAATAGCCACAGAAGCAGCTAGCGCTAGATATACACGCGACTTACGTTTTTCTTGTTGATGACTGGCTAATGTTTGACGTAATAGTAGTTTGTTACATAGGTCATCAGGTACGGGAACTTTCATGGCTTGCTTTAATTTTTCATCAAATAAGTAAAGTTCTTGTGCCAGTTTTTTTTTAGCCGGATCTGTATTTTGTGCCTCAATAATATCATCGTCTCGACTCGTTGGATCAGCGTATATACTTCGTCTATATTGCAAGTCATCTAGGTTGTTTGTGGTGTTATTAATTGTAGGCATATCACTATCACTCGGGTGATTATCATTCATGGAGGAGCCTCATCTGTTCAGGCTCTTTTTCTAACGCATCTTTTAACTGGTTACGGGCTCTAAATAAACGTGTCATCACTGTGTTTTTATTCAAATTTAGCATATTAGCTATATCTTCACCGCTATAGCCACCCAGTACTTGTAGTACCAAGGGGTCAGAGTATTCGGCTGGTAATTGCGCTATTTTGTTTCTTAACCATTGATTTTCTATTACTTGCTCAGTAGTCATAGATTGTGTATCCATAATACTGGCTTCTTCGTATTCACTCATATCAAAGCGTTTACGTTCAAAACGTCTGGCATTTTCGCGTCTTAAAATAGTAATTAACCATGACTTCGCTGCTTTTTCATCTTTTAATGAATCAAGAGCACGCCACGCTCTTAAAAATGTTTCTTGCACTAAATCTTCGGCAACCTGCTTTTCGTGCGTTAACCAATAAGCATATCGGTATAAATCACCATGCAGAGCCCTTACTAGTGCTTCGTATCTCACTTGTTTTGTCGCCATGCTGCCACTATTTTTAGAGGGTTCAGTAGTTAAGACCTGAGTAGCTGTTTTTTTATTTCCAAAAATTTTAATTTTGGTGAACTTAGTTTGGATTTAAGGTGAACTTTCTGCTGATGTTTACTTGGCCACTAGCAGCATTGAACTGTTGAATTGCTTTTAATAAATTTTCTCCAACCCATTCGCTTTCAACGGTGTTTTTACCATATAAATGTTGTTGAACATCAGTAATAGCACAAGTAAATGCGTCATTATTTATCTGCGTTAGCGCTGCTGTCAACGTCGATACTTTAACATCATCATTATCAGCGTTATGATCAGCGTTTAGGTTGTTTAACCAAGGTAAAATTAAACTTAATGCTTGTTCAGCATTGTTTTGTTTACAAGCGGCCATTAAAGCAAGGTAATGGCTATTAACCTTCTGTTGCTTAATGTTACTGGTGCTAAGCGAGCTATTGCGCTTTAAGTAACGTACATGAATTATCCATGCCAATAAGGTGAGTAGCCACAAAGCTAAAAACACCCAGTGTAAATAACTTGTTTTCTCAATAATAATGGGTTGTATTAGGGGAGAAGCTGCTGTGTTATTTATGGATGGACTATTTGATAAGGTATTCTCTGTTGTTGAGTTTTTTGCTATAGGGGGTTGCGGTATGTCAGCATTGGCGTGCACAGTAATCGTTTGCGCAGGCAGCACAGCTTGTTGATATTTGTTTGTTATGGTATTCCACCAAGCAATGGTGATCTTAGGTAAAATATAGTCTCCAGCATGAGTGGCCACAAGCGCAAAACTTTGTCTCTTTTGGCTAATGAGTCGCTCTTTAGTTAGGTTAGAATGTAGCTCTGCTTGATCTGGATATATTTTCAAGCCGTCCGGTGCATTCATTTTTATTTTAGGTAACTGAGCTTTACCCAGCCCTGCTGCGGTTAATGTGATAGTGCGGGTAATCGGCTCTCCAACTTTAAACTCATTCTTGCCTTGTGAAGACACAGGTTGCCATTCTTGGTGTAAAGTTAATAACTCACTGGGCAGCCAACTACTAGTCGCATCTATTGGGTAACTATCGGGAATGGGTCGCACAGTTAGGGTAAGTTTATCTCCCAAAATATTGACTGGTTTAGTTTCACCAAAAGTTAAAAAACCAGAACGACGTTTAGACTGAACCATTATATCACCTGAAAACATTGGTGTATCAATAGTGAACTCTCCACTTTGTTCCGGTGTTATTGCGTAAGTTCGCTCAATTATGCGGTAGCGTTTACCATTGACAATACCATCGCTTTCTATATCTTCACCTATTTGATCAATAGTAGCACTGGTTAAGCTAGGTTCGTTCAAACTACCCCGTTGTAGTTGAACACCGATATGTAACTTTACTGTTAAAGTGAGTAATTGTTGTACATAAACATCGTTGGCTGATAATTCTGTGGAGATAAAAATATCTTGTTGTTGGGTTGAGTTAGTACTCCCTTGTTCTATGACTTGTACGTTAATTGCTTTAGATTGATGACCATTAATGGTTAAAACAGGAATAATTAAGTTTCCTGCTTGTCTTGGAATCAACACTATTTGCCAACGCGTTGTTCTACTGGTTTTAAAGTTAACCATACTGGTTTGTGAACTAACTTCGGTTCGCGCGAGTATAAAATCTTTCAATAACGGTGTTGTATCTAAGCTATCGCGTTCAACACTGTCATCAGCAATAACTGTCAATACAATAGATTCATTACTCATCATTGGGTTGTCATCAATACTGGTAGTCACTTTTGTAAGGGCATACGTTATCTGACTAGCGGCTAAAAGAACCAGTACGGTTAATATTTTCAAGCTCATTTTTACCACTTTTGATTTACTCCTTGACTAACACCGTCTTGTTGACGTTTTTGATATTCTAACTGCATTTTGTTGCGTAATAATAGGTAAGGATCATCGGTGACTTTATTTAATAGTTGCTGATGTTTTTGTGTTACTTCTTTTGCTTGCTGTTCGCCTTCTATCTGTGCAGCAGTTTTTTCTTTGCTTTGTTCTACCGACTTTTCGTCTTGTTTAGCTCGTTGCTCTTGTTTCTTATCTGATTCACTGTCGCTTTTACCTTTTGATTGCTCAGGCTGTTCGTCTTTTGGTTGAGATTTGTCAGTTGAGTCTTCTGATGATTGTGGTTCTTGTTTTTTATCACTTTTATCTTGTGATTGTTGCGATGAATCCTTGTCTTGTTGTTTATCACCCTTGTCGTCAGACTTGTCATTTTCAGATTCACCCTCTTCAGACTTTTCATCTTTAGATTTGTCATTCTTGTCTTTAGCTTGATCGTTTTTTTCTTGTTCTTTTTTCTGTTGCTGTTTAAGCTTTTCTATATTGTCTTTGGCATCTTGTAAGTCAGGTTTTTTCTTTAACGCTTGCTCGTAAGCCTCAATTGCTTGCTGATATTTTTTCATTTGTGCTAGGGCATTACCTTGATTATAAAGACTGTTAGCGCTAGCGGCTTGTTCACCTTGTGTGAATGCTTCAAGCGCTTTTTCATAATCACCGGCTTTGTAATGTGCGCTACCTTGCCACTGTGAATTTTCAAACTGTTGAGCAGCACCTTGGTAATTTTCTCGATTATATTGCTGTTGCGCTTGTTGATCGTTGGTTTGCCAAAGATCTTGCCATGTTTTTTGTAAAAATGATGGGGCAGGTGTGCTTTCACTATTACTACTGCTTTCATTGGCGTAAGAAACAGGACTAACAACGAAAGTCGAAAGTAATAACAATAAAGGAAGGCAAGTTAGCGGTAATAGTAAAATAGCACCGCCGCGACGAAAGTAATTTAAAGTTAGGGGCAGCACTAATAATAATAGCCAAGCACCTTGCTCTTGCCATTGATCGCCTGTTTGTTGGCTTTGTTGTTGCTGTTTACTTTTATCTTTGTCTAACACATCAAAGCTCAGAATAAGGTTATCAATATCACTATCACTATTACTAATGGTTTGGTAATTTCCTTGCCCACGAGAAGCAAGTGACTGAAGTTTTTGTGTGGGGAGTCTAGGCACAACGATAGCGCCATTATTGTCCTTTAATAATTCACCTGAAGGTAGTTTTATTGGCGCGCCATTTTGAGTCCCAACACCTAATATATTGAGACTGTGACCATGTTTACTTGACCATTCAAAAAGATCACTTATTTCATTATTATCTACATCATCGGTAAACCAGTATATATCACCGGTTAAGTGCCCGGCATTGGTAAGCATCTCATGGGCAAGTGTTAAAGCGGCATAAGGGTTGGCTCCTAATTCTGGCATGATCTCAGGCGTTAAAGAGGGTAATAATAATTCTATATTTTTGACATCTTGCGTTAATGGGCTAATAACGAAAGCATCACCGGCATAGGCAATAAGGCCGACATCACCATCATTAATCTTATTAAGTAAATCAATGGCTTTAAAGCGCGCACGTGTTAAGCGGTTTGGCTTTATGTCAGTGGCGTACATGGAGTAAGACATATCCATAATAAGGACAGAGCCACGCTCGGTTTGATAAACAGGTTGGGGTAGTTTTTGCCAAGCAGGACCCGCAAGGGCAATAATACTAAGTAAACCGATAAAAAAAGGTTTAAGTAAAAATAGTCGCTCATGCCATGGCTGCTTAGTTGCTATGGCAGTATTGTTAGCACCTTCGACGAGTACCCCGCTCAAATGGGGAGGTAAAAACTTTTGCCAAGGTGATTGATTAAATTGATGTTTTTTTAGCAGCCAAAGCACCAAAAATAATACAATAATTGCCAGTAACCAAAAAGGTCTGACAAAATGAAAGTTAGTTAAAAATAAATTATATGATGTCATTATTATCTAAATTATAAAACCTAAATTGTTCTACGGAAAAAGGGGGATAAGTTGATAACAAGCAAATAGACTGTGCTCAATAGGAACGCTAACGACAATGGCCAGTAAAATAATGCCGTTAAAGGGCGCATTTGTTGCTGATCTTGTTCTACCGGCTCTAGTTGGTCGAGTAAACTATAAATTAACTGCATACCTTGGGTGTCTTTGGCGCGAAAATATTTACCACCTGTTTGTTGTGCTAACTTAGTTAAAGTTCGCTCGTCTAACTCACTTGACGGATTGACACGACGGGTACCAAAAAGTGACTTCTGCAACATAACCTCTGCACCAATACCTATAGTGTATATGGTTATATCTCTAGCAACTGCCAGTTCAAGCGCTTGTTCAGGCGTTATTTTACCCGCCGTATTTTGACCATCTGTCAATAGTAATAAAATTTTGTTGGATTCTTCTTTAGCGTCAAAGCGCTTAACGGCAAGCGCTATGGCATCGCCGATAGCGGTTTTTCTACCGACTAACCCCAGTACACTTTCATCCAGCATTTGCTTAACGGTTTTTCTATCAAACGTCATTGGGGTTTGCATATAAGCATCGTCGGCAAACAAGATTAAACCAAGACGGTCTCCTACACGGCGCTCAATAAAGTCACCCAGTACTACTTTTAGCATATCTAATCGATTTACCGCACTACCGTTTAAGCTCATGTCTTCAATTTGCATACTGCCGGATAAATCAACGGCAATCATCATCTCTCTACCTTCGGTTGGAATATCGATGGCATCACCTAGCCATTCGGGTTGGCTTAAGGCTAATACGGTTAATGACCAACATAAAGCTAAAATAATCAGTGGTGATTTTTTATTTGTTTGAATGGTGATATTTGCTGATATATTTGACAATAATTGCGGTATGACCAGCGCTGCACTCGTGCGATTGTTGCGTTTTTTGGGCAGCCAATAAACTAATAAGGGTAGCGGTAATAACAATAATAACCAAGGCCAAGCAAAAGTGATCATGGACTAACTCCTTCAATTTTCTGTTGAAGATTACTGTGAGCATTCTTGTGTGTGTCAGTATTTTTTTGCTTCGTTTGCTGCGATTCTTTTAGTTTTTTAGGAGGGAGTGCTTGATTGAGCCAAAGCAGTACAGCTTGCTGAAAGCTAGTATCTACTTCGTTATGAAAAGGTGCATGATATTGGCGTTTAAAAGCTTCATTACTTAATTCAATAAATTTTATTTGATGCTTTTCTGGTAATTTTTTTACTAAAAAATGTTGCAATGCTTCACCATAAAGCTTGGCAAGTTCAACACGAGAAAAGTAATGCATAGCAGCCCATTTTAGTAAGGAGATGAGTTCGCTGTTGTTGATGTCCACATTATTTTTTAGCTGTGTTAATGCTTGTTTTTTTATTTGATTGCGCTTTGCTGATTTTTTGAATTTTACTATGATAAGTACAATAGCTAGTAATAGTAATACGGCTAATATCCACCAACCATAGGCGATGGGATAGTTGGTTATTTGCTCAGGCACATGAATATCTTGCAATGCTAAGGGATTATCAGGTAAGGCATTTGTTTGCATAGGATTAGTGTTTATTGGTTGCAAAACAGCGCTCCATCTTTGAGTTGTTGTTCTAGTGTTTGTCCTGCACTAAAACTAATAACTCTCGCACCAGCCTTCGTTAGTAGTTTTGAACATTGCTCAAAAACAGTTTCAGCTTGTTGCTTATAAAACTTTGAAGTTTTTGTGTCACCCAAGGTTAACTGTTGTCGATTGTTACCATCGGTTAGCGTTACATTTAGTTTGACTGTACTGGTTGGTAACTCTTGCTCAAGCGGGTCGGTAATTAAACAAATGACTAATTCACAATGTTTACTTATTTGAGTTAGGTGACGTAAGGCACTATTTTCTTGAATTAAGCTTGTTTTTTGGTTGGTATCTTGAATTAATACATCTTTGATTGGTTGTGCATCAGTAATTAAATAAACCAGTGAGCCGGGTTTGGCTATTTGCCTTATGCGAGCGCAGTTATCATTAAAATAATCTTGGTTATTAGTCGATTTTTCTGTCAATGGTTGATGTTTTGAGTTCTGTTGCGAAGTGTTTTGTGAGTGAGACAGAGAGTGATGTAAAGACGTTAGCGCATGTAAATAATGCAATACGCCTTCTTTACGACTTCTTGGCTTTAATTCTAAATGCTCAGTTTGATTAAAAACGATTCCACCTAGACGATCACCACGATTTTTTGCATGCCAAGCTACTAATGAGGCTAAATGTGCCGCTTGAACTGATTTAAATAATAGTTTACTACCAAAGTGCATACTGGCACTTAAATCTGTAGCGATAAGCACAGGACGTTCTAATTCCTCTCTAAATAGCTTTGTATGAGTTTTCCCTGTTCGGGCGGTTACTCGCCAGTCAATCGCACGAATGTCATCACCTGTTTGATAATGACGAACCTCATCAAATTCCATACCGCGGCCTTTATTACGCGATAAGTAATTACCAGACATTTGCCCGTGAATATTTTTTCTCGAGGATAAATCTATTAAGGCAGTTTTATTTTGATAATGTAATAGCTCAGTCATGGCAAGTTCAACACCATTACTGTTAATACTTGCTAGTTGAACTTGACAAACAGATACCGAAGAGTCTTGTCTTTTATTCGATTTTTTTTGTTTAAACCACATAAATCACTTCTTTTATTAGTAGCTAAGCAACGGCAACTAAGCTTAATAAGTGGTCTATTAATTGGTTGGGCGTAATACCTTCTGCTTCAGCTTGATAGCTAAGAATTATTCTATGTCTTAATACATTGTGTAATACGGCTTGAATATCCTCGGGGCTAACATAATCTCGGTTATGTAACCACGCGCGTGCGCGCGCACATCGGTCTAAAGCGATAGTAGCACGAGGGCTAGCACCATAAGATAACCATGATTTTAATTTATCATCATACTTTTCTGGCTGGCGAGTCGCAATAATCAAATCAACCATATATGCTTCAAGTGTGGGAGCCATATGAATATTAAGTACTTGTTTTCGAGCATCAAAGATTTCTGTTTGGCTTAATACTCTTAGCGCTGGTTTGTCGTGATTAGCACCAATTAAGGCTTCACCACGGTTTAGTTTTAATATCGCTAGCTCACTTGTTGCATCAGGATAACCAATTTCTAAATGCATTAAAAATCGATCTAATTGCGCTTCAGGTAAAGGATAAGTACCTTCTTGCTCAATAGGGTTCTGAGTTGCCATGACTAAAAAAAGTTCAGGTAGTTGATACGTTTTTCTACCAACCGTGACTTGTCCCTCAGCCATCGCTTCTAATAGCGCTGATTGCACTTTAGCAGGAGCACGGTTAATTTCATCAGCTAACACTAAATTTTGAAATAAAGGACCTGCTTGAAATACAAACGAGCCATCTTCTGGGCGATATATATCGGTACCCGTTAAATCAGCGGGTAATAAATCTGGTGTAAATTGAATGCGATGAAAGTCTGCTTCTAGGCCATCAGCTAATGCATTAACCGCACGAGTTTTTGCTAAGCCAGGAGGACCTTCAACAATTAAATGACCATTTGCTAACAAGGCAATAAGTAGATTTTCAACAAAAGCAGGTTGACCAATAATTTGCGTAGATAAATGTTCTTTTAATGTGGAAAAATGTTCAATTGCCATGTTTACCCTGAATTTTATTTATTATTTATATAAGAAAATAAGTGTTAACCCAAATGCACTCTAGCATTTTATATAAGGTTAATGTTGAATAAAACAAGTCTAATTGTAACAATTTATACAGGTTGTGCTTAGTATAGGATGAAAAACAAGCATTGATATTTTTTGATAGTTCGTTAAAATCAAGGACAACCCTATAGAGGTCTGACCTCCTTGTTTTGTTGCACATTAAGCAAAATATAAATTGAAAGCGTTAACCGGAGAACAATAAATATGTCGATAAAAATGACCACGTCAACGGGTGAGCGTATTGCAGTTGTTGCCGGTATTAGAACCCCTTTCGTGAAACAAGCGACCGCTTTTCATGGTGTGCCAGCTGTTGATTTAGGTAAGTTAGTTGTTAATGAATTATTGAAAAAATATGATATTGATCCCGCAATTATTGATCAATGTGTTTTTGGTCAAGTGATACAAATGCCTGAAGCGCCAAATATTGCCCGTGAAATTGTACTAGGTACGGGTATGAATCCTCATACCGATGCTTATAGTGTTTCGCGTGCTTGTGCGACGAGTTTTCAATCAACAGTGAATATTGCTGAATCTATCATGGCAGGTTTTGTCGATGTTGGGATTGCTGGCGGCGCTGACTCTTCTTCTGTTGCACCTATTGGTGTTTCGAAAAAGTTTGCTCGTACGTTATTAGATTTAAGTAAAACTAAAACCCTAGGTCAAAAAATTGCCTTGATTAGAAAGCTGGGTTTAAAAGATATACTGCCAGTTGCGCCTGCTGTCGCAGAATATTCTACTGGGATATCTATGGGACAAACGGCAGAGCAAATGGCTAAAACCTATAACATCTCTCGTGAAGAACAAGATGTATTAGCGCATCGCTCTCATACGTTAGCAGCGCAAAACTGGGCAGAAGGGAAGCTTGCTGGTGAAGTAATGACCGCCCATAGTGAGCCATACAAAAGCTATATTGGTAAAGATAATTGTATTCGAGAAAACTCTTCGTTAGCAGGATACGCCAAACTGCGTCCTTGTTTTGATCGTAAGCATGGCACAGTGACTGCGGCAACCAGTACACCAATGACTGATGGCGGCGCGGCAATATTATTAATGCGCGAAGGTAGAGCAAAAGAGCTCGGTTATAAGCCGCTAGGATATATTCGTAGTTTTGGTTTTGCTGCAATTGATGTTTGGCAAGATATGTTGATGGGGCCAAGTTATGCTACGCCAATTGCGTTAAAGCGCGCAGGCATGGAATTAGCTGACTTAGATCTCATTGAAATGCATGAAGCTTTTGCGGCGCAAGCATTAGCAAATATGAAAATGTTTGCCAGTGATAAATTTGCCAAAGAACATTTGGGGCGTAATAAAGCGATTGGTGATATAGATATGGCTAAGTTTAATGTGATGGGCGGTTCATTGGCTTATGGTCATCCTTTTGCTGCAACAGGCGCTCGCTTGATTACACAAACTTTGAATGAATTAAATCGTCGTGGTGGTGGCGTAGGTTTAGCTACTGCTTGTGCGGCCGGTGGTTTAGGCGCTGCTATGATAGTGGAGACAGATTAATGAATGATAATAACAAAGAGACTGCTAACGAGTTGAACACCAGCGAAGATAACAATTGTAAAAAAAGTGCTTTTAGTTTGATTCGCCATGAAAATGGCATTGCTCATTTGCTGATGGATGTTGTCAATGACACCATGAATACGCTTAAAGCTGAGTTCACCGAGCAAGTTACTGATGTGCTGACTGAAATTAAAGGTGATTCATCTATTACCGGTATTGTTTTATGTAGTGGCAAGCAAGATTCTTTTGTTGCTGGTGCTGATATCAAGATGATAGATGATTGCAAAACGAGTGAAGAAGTCGTTGCACTTTCTCGCCAGGGTCAAAATGTTTTTTTACAACTTGAACAGTTAAATGTTCCTGTTGTTGCTGCCATTCATGGTGCATGCTTAGGAGGTGGATTAGAACTCGCGATGGCCTGTCACGCTCGTGTCTGTAGTGACAGTACTAAAACGGCGTTAGGTTTACCTGAAGTGCAATTAGGTTTATTACCGGGTAGTGGCGGAACTCAACGGTTACCTAAGTTAGTGGGCGTACAAAAAGCATTAGATATGATGCTAACAGGTAAACAACTCAGAGCAAATCAAGCATTGAAAGCAGGTTTAGTGAACGATGTTGTCCCTAATAGTATTTTAATAGCGACCGCTGAAAACATGGCACTTGCAGGAAACTTTACACAAGCGGTAAAATTTAAATCATCATTAATGAATAAGTTTCTTGAAGGTACTTCTGTTGGTCGTGGTGTTGTTTACAAGCAAGCGAAAAAATCAGTTTTATCAAAAACGAAGGGTAACTATCCTGCACCAATAAAAATTATCAATTGTGTGAAAACAGGTATGGAGCAGTCATCCGAAAAAGGCTACCAACTTGAAGCTGAGCATTTTGCGGAGCTTGCCATGAGTGACGTATCCGCTCAATTACGTAACCTTTTCTTTGCGACCACTGCCATGAAAAAAGAACAGGGGATAGCGGATGTTATGCCTAAAAAAATTACTAAGGCCGGTGTGCTTGGTGGTGGTTTAATGGGGGGAGGAATCGCTTTTGTTACTGCAACTAAGGCAAATATACCGGCACGTATTAACGATATTAGTCACCAAGGGATTAGTAATGCAATAAAATATAGCTATGATGTATTAGCTAAAAAAGTTAAACGTCGGTTTATTCGCAGCAGTGAAATGCAAAAGCAGTTGTCTATGATCACCGGCACCATTGATTACTCTGGCTTTAAAGAGGTTGATATTGTAGTAGAAGCGGTATTTGAGAATTTAGAATTAAAGCAAAACATGGTGGTTGAGGTTGAACAACAGACTAACGCGTCAACGATATTTGCCAGTAATACTTCAAGTTTGCCTATTGGCAAAATTGCAGATAAAGCGGCGCGCCCGGAAAATGTGATAGGTCTACATTATTTCTCACCAGTAGATAAAATGCCACTAGTAGAAATTATTCCTCATAACGCTACTTCGGATCAAACTATTTCAACGACAGTCGCATTTGCTAAAAAACAAGGTAAAACACCGATAGTTGTTAAAGATAAAGCCGGCTTTTATGTTAATCGTATTTTAGCGCCGTATATAAATGAAGCCGCTATTTTATTACTTGCAGGTGAGCCCATTGATAAGCTTGATAAAGCCTTAGTTGATTTTGGTTTCCCTGTTGGGCCAATGCAGTTGCTAGATGAAGTAGGGATTGATGTTGGCGCGAAGATAGGTCCAATTTTGCAAGCTGATTTAGGTGAACGTTTCGCAGCTCCCACTGCTTTTAGTAAGCTACTTGATGATGGGCGTTTAGGTAAAAAAGCGAACAAAGGTTTTTATTTATATGGTAATAATGTGAAGAAAGGACCTAAGCAGGTATTTCAACCAAAGGGTAAGCAAGTCGATACCAGTATTTATACTTTATTAGGCGTAAACCCTGTAGGCAAAATATCAGCTAATGAAATAGCAAAACGTTGCACCTATATGATGCTCAATGAAGCGGCACGTTGTGTTGATGAAGGCATTGTTCGTAATGCTCGTGATGGAGATGTTGGTGCTATTTTCGGTATTGGTTTTCCACCATTTTTAGGCGGTCCATTACGGTATATTGATAAGGTTGGGGCAGCATCATTAGTAGAGCAGTTAACCCAATGGGCAAAACAATATGGTGAGCGTTATACACCTTGTGACGCGTTAGTTACCATGGCTACAAATGGAGCTCATTATTATTAATTTTTATAGATAACTCGTTTTACAATAAAGTAAATTGAAAACGCTAACTCTTAGGAATTGGCGTTTTTTGTTTTAATTCTAGGAATAATATACCTAAAACGAAACACATCATGGTGATGAAATAATGATCCGGCTAGTGGCAAAATAGATCCATAAAGACAGGTGATCCCTTGTTATTATATTTTCCTGTTGAATAGTTGTAATAAGCACATTTTAGTTGAATTAAGTGGCTTATTTAATTATATTACCGCCGATTTGTAGATAATAAGTATTGAGATAATGAATGCAATTCTTATTAGCCTTTAATTAGATAAATATTTTATTACTATGGAAATCCGATGTTGTTACTTGTAGTGTTGTTAGTGTTTTTTTTTAGTGTGCTCTTTGGCATTTTTTTTTATTGTCAGGCGGTAGTAACAGGCTTTAGTTGTAAACGATGGACTCTGGCGGGTATGATTTTTGGCCCGTTGATTTGGCCGATGTTTTTGATGAAAAAACGTATGCAATTAAACTATTTATTTGGTTTTGATCAGTTGATTATTAGAGCTTAATAAAGCCAGAGTAAGTTTATGTATTTTTAATTAAGGTTGAGTACAACATAACAATAGTTATAGCTAAAGTTGCTAACATCCCCTGTTAGTAATTATTTTATATCGTTTGATATAGCTCAATATGAATATTAGATGTGAACATTATTTCCTAGTCATTATTTAAAACCACCAAGTTTCTGGCGAGGTTTATTAAATCTAGTGTGTTTTATTGAAGTTCCACATTATCAGCAGCGTAATCCACAATAGCTCAATTATTTTATTCTGATCATGGCAGATTGAAGTCATATACATTTATCACAGAACACCGGAAATCTTTGATCGATACCAACATAGATAAAATATTTATGTTGGTGATCGTAAAGTCTTTTTATGACGTATAAACACACAATAGTATAAATAATACGACGAACTTAAATGAAATATATCACTCAAGACGAACTGGTTAATATGCCAGCACGATATAGAACTCAGGTTATAAATAGTTTATCAGGCTTTAAAAGTGCAAACCTTATTGGCACCAGTAATAAGGAAGGTATACACAATTTGGCAATTTTTAGTTCCGTAGTTCATTTAGGCGCTTCACCCGCCTTGGTTGGCTTTATTACCCGTCCAAACACTATTGTTCGACATACCCTAGAAAATATTCAGCAAACAAAAAAATTTACCATTAATCAAGTTAATGACAGTTTTTGGCAAGATGCTCATCAAACCTCTGCTCGGTACGACGCGGGTGAATGTGAATTTAAAAAGACAGGGTTAACTCCTCAAGTTATAGAGGGCGTTAATGCACCATTTGTCAAAGAAAGTCGACTTAAGTATGCTTTAAAGCTGAAAGAAATAGTACCCATTCAATTGAACGGCACCTTGTTAGTGATTGGTGAAATAACCGATATACTTTGTGATGAAGAAGCTATTAAAAGTGATGGTTATATTGATATCGAGTCTTTGAATACTGTGATGGTGTCAGGGCTAGATAGTTACCACACAAGTAAAAGATTATCCCGTTTAAGTTATGCCAAACCAGAGACATTACAAACAAAAATTTCACTCGACGGGGAACCAGAAATCACTTATTCATAAAAGAATTAAGCGTATTAAGGAAAATAAATGAACGTGTGGAAGATACTTGGATATCTAGGTTTACTACCCTTTATTGCTTCTCTGTATTTAAGTACAGAAACAGTAATTTTTGGTATATCTACAAAACAAGCCTTCATTGCCTACAGTGCTGTTATATTGAGTTTTATTGCCGGAACTATATGGCGCAGAGAATCAAAAAATCATCATGATAAACAGTATGTAATCAGTAATGTATTTAGTCTGCTAGCTTTTGTTTCTTTGATGGTTTATCACAAAATAGCGTTAATCATCCTAGCGATAAGTTTTATGCTTTTATTTTTGTACGAAAAATCTTTAGGCAAACAAAACAAACTACTTACTGAGTATATTAGCATGCGGTTTTGGTTAACTTTAATTGTGGTCCTACTGCATATCACCGCATATCTATTGTGGTTTGGTTAATGTGATTACATGAAGATTTATAGAAATAATTTTAGGAATAAATACCCATGTTAACTATTTTTTACGATGGTAACTGTCCTCTGTGCGCTACAGAGATGGATCACCTCAAAAAGCATGATACTGAAAATATGATTAGCTTGGTTGATATACACCAAAATGATTTTGAATCAAAATATCCTTCAGTTAAATTTACCGACGCAATGAAAATATTGCATGGGCATTACCAAGGACAGCTTTTATTGGGTCTTGAAGTTACACATAGAGCGTGGACTTTGGTTGGTAAAGGATTCTGGGTGGCGCCACTTAATTGGCCAGTATTTAAAACATTAAGTCATTGGGTATATTTAGGATTAGCTAAATATCGACATCCAATTTCAGCATTTCTCGCCAAAATTTTTGGCATAAAAACAGCGAGCTGTAGCTCAGGAAGTTGTTATGATAACTCAAAAAACACTGATAATCGGCGCAAATAGTGATATTGGTAAAGCTATTTCTACTGAAATAGCGCGTTCAGAAAATACCGGCTTAATCCTGATTAGTCGACGTCTAAGTAATGACAATTCAGCAGATGGTGATGCACAAAGCCTGAATGTTAAAAAAATAATGGTTAAAGATTACCAAACTCAATCAATCGATCAAGCCATTATTGAGCTTGCAGCTTATGATGATGCACCTATTACGCGTGTATTTGTCTGTAACGGCATACTTCATAATGAAAATATTCAACCAGAAAAGCGTTTGGAAGATTTTGATGTGGAAGCATTTCAACAGGTAATCACTTCAAACACCTTAACACCGATGTTATGGATACAAAAGTTAACTCCTTTACTGACAGGTAAGTTACCTTGCAGATTTGTGGTGTTTAGTGCCAGAGTAGGCAGTATCAGTGATAATCGTTTAGGCGGTTGGTATAGTTATAGGGCATCTAAAGCGGCGTTAAACATGATGATTAAAACTGCTGCTATTGAGTTTGCACGTCGAGCCAAAAATATAAAACTGATTGCTTTTCATCCGGGAACAACTGATACACCCTTATCTAAACCTTTCCAAAAAAATGTACCGAGCAATAAATTGTTTACTAGTGAATTTGTTGCCAAACAACTGTTAGATATTGTTGAAAATGAACCAGTAGATCAAACAGCAAGTTATCTTGATTGGGAGGGAAAGTCGATTAACTGGTAAATTTTATTTGTAAAACAGAAACTAAGATGACAATAAATGTTTAAATTACTGCCAACCAATTCGCCAATTATTGTTATCTTTTAGTTCACGCCAATTAATGTCGTATTCATTTTTAGTCATCACGGCTTCTATCATGCAGCTAACGACTGTTTGATCTTCATCAAACTTAACCACCGTAATGATAAAATGTTTTTCTTTGTTCGTTACGTTAACTTTAGTCCACTTGCTGTGGATGAGTGATTTTGGACTTATTTTATTGATGTATTGATTCATATCTTTCATCTTTTTTGAGTTAATTATTAAAAAATAAATTTAAATATGTACACTAAATACAGATAATAAAAATTTTCCTGCCACTTTTTTGTCACTAAAAATCCTACTTCTCGAATAGCTTCCGATTTAAGAACGGGGGCATTAGTCATGATACGTCCTCGAAACGAGGCTTGAAAATCAGCTAGTATAAAGGTCAATGTCTCTCGTTGACCTGCGACTGTATCGAAGTCGTGCTTATAAGCTAAACGATAACCATCAAGACTTACAATCATTCTTAACTGATAAGTCGTTCCGTCACCTTCGACATCAATACTAACGGTATCAAGGTTGTTGGGTAAAGGCTCAATCATCTTAAAAACAGAACTGAAACCACCATTATTTTTCAGTGAGATATAACCAGTAAACATACCTTTATCTTGTTCGAGTAAAAAGCGACCTTCAGATTCACCCCCCATTACATCATCATTGGTTATGCGCCAATTCTCAGTATTTTTTTGTTCAGTAAAATTTATCATTATCGATGGCTCTTTTTTGAAGGTAGTAACCTGCTGCATTTCTTGATTACCAAATTGGTTGTGGGTCTCTTTACCCTCAGTAAAAAGCGTAAAGAATAAAAATCCTAAAGAAAAATATAAAACAATAAATATTGACAGGTTTGCCAATTTATTACTTTGCCATGATTTTTTGTCCATAGACTTATGAATCTTCTACGATACATAGCTGCTCAATCGTTCTGCTTAATTCTGTTAGATTATGCACCTCAATCGTTGCTAAATCGGCGTAGCTCATTTTTTTACCGTAGGTAATAAGGCAGGACATCGTATTGGCATTTTGTGCTGCTTGCAGATCATAGAGATAGTCACCTACGTATAATAAATTTTCAGGTGGAGTATTCCACTTCTTAGCTACATTTAATAAAGCATCTGGGGCAGGTTTAGCTTTATGATCTTCCCTCGTTAATACTGTAGGGATATTAATATTATTCTGTTGGATTTTTAATAAAGCCGCTTGATTACAATTGCGCGTAACAATAGCACAAGGAATTTCTAATTCAGATAATAATGTTAAAAGCACGTCAGTGCCGGCAAGTTTTGTCGCACTATGGGCGTCAGTCATTTCGTATTTAACCAGCAATTTGTGGGCATCAATCTTTTGCTTTTGAGGTAAGGTATCTACAAAATCTAATAAGTCGATATCTTTTGGGCAACCTAAATGAGATCTTATTTTGTCAAAGTTTAGAGATGAGGATACCAAGGTGTTATCTAGATCAAATATAACCCCTAACAGTTTATGTGTTAACAACGTTTCATGTCTCTTGTGCCTTTCATTAATTAATAGTTATTCATAAGTGAGTTTACTTTCTTATTAAATTTTTCAAAGGTATCTTCTTCTTTATATTCGACACTGAATTTTCCATGAAATAATATGGTTATTGTTAAATCGTTATAGGCTAACCAACAGGTATAACCATCAAAGTCATGCCATGCTCGAATACCTCGAAATTCATATGCCCCATTTGATTTAATACCGTTGGTAGATATTAAATCAAAAATTCGTAAAAAATCTCGAGTTGTTAATGTGTTATTTATCATGGTTATAAAATTTAATTCCTGTCTTGGTATAATCTTTAGTACGTTGTGACAGTATATTAAGATCAAATTATTTACTGTGTAGAGCCTTCAATATAACAACTTTTCTTTAATTTTTTGCCTTACGGTATCGATTTATCAAACCCGAGAATAATTTTAGTTGCTTGTTTTTTGCTTGGTCCAGATAAGCATAATATCCACTCCGGTTAATCATCATGATTTAAAGCGGCCCCTCGAAACATAACCAGAATGTTATTTATAAAGAATAACTTTAATCTAATTATAAATTATTTTTTATATTAATGAGATAAGAGGTGAAAGCGAGTTCATTTCAATGTATAAAGATAGGTATGTTTTAGATGGCTAGATAGCTAGTTTTTTATTAATAGTATAAGTAAAAAAAGGTTTTAAAAGAGATGAAACAAGATACTAAAATTGTTACCGCAGGTCGTAAAACTAAGTGGACTAACGGTGTAGTTAACCCAAGTGTTACTCGTGCTTCTACCGTAGTATTTAATACAGTTGCAGAAATGAACAACGCCTTAAAAAACCGTAATAATCAAACTATGGTGTACGGCAGACGTGGAACTACTACAGCATTTGCCTTTAGTGATGCCATGACCGAGCTTGAAGGGGGAGCGGGCTGTACTCTTTATCCTTCAGGTACTGCCGCGATTACTAATGCTATTCTTTCTTTTGTGAAAACTGGCGATCATATTTTAATTGTTGACAGTGTGTATGAGCCAACCCGTGATTACTGTGAGAAAATTCTGGCTAAAATGGGCGTTGAAACAACGTATTATGACCCATTAATTGGTGCAGGTATTGAAGCATTAATTCAGCCTAATACTCGTATTGTCTTTTTAGAATCGCCTGGTTCAATTACCATGGAAGTTCAAGATGTACCGACAATTAGTGCTATTGCCCATAAGCATGACTGTATTGTAATGCTTGATAATACTTGGGGCGCCGGTATTAACTTTAAACCATTTGATTATGGCGTTGATATTAGCGTTCAAGCGGCGACCAAGTATATTGTTGGTCACTCCGATGTGATGTTAGGCACGGCAACTGCAGTTGAAAAATATTGGCCACAATTGCGTGATAATAGTTACTTAATGGGGCAATGTACTTCACCAGATGATCTTTATCTTGCTCTTCGCGGTATCCGTACTATTGGTGTACGTTTAAAACAGCATCAACAAAGCGCATTAAAGGTCGCTAATTGGCTAAAAGGTAGACCTGAGGTTGACACGATTTTGCATCCTGCATTTGAATCTTGTCCGGGACATGAATTTTTCAAGCGTGATTTTACGGGCTCTAATGGCTTATTTTCTTTTACCTTAAATTGTGGCAATAGAGAGGCGTTAACCGCATTTCTTGATGGTTTATCTCATTTCAAAATGGGTTACTCATGGGGAGGATTTGAGTCATTAATTCTAGGAATTACCAGTCTGGATTCAATTCGTAGTGCGACTAAATGGACCACTAAATATCCGTTAATCCGTTTACATATCGGTTTAGAAGATGTAGATGATTTAATTGAAGATCTTGAACAGGGTTTTGTAAGGTTTAATGGGAAACTGTAAATACATGAGGATACCTTTTAAACAGAGTGATTTGCGTTATTAGCATTCTTTAGTACGATTGAATTGCACTAAATTATTTAAGGAGTTTAACTGTTTTGTAAACTCCTTAAATTAATATTTACTTTCCTAGTAAAGTAAATATTTTCTTCGCAATGTCAGTATTATCTTGTGAGCCGTTAAATAACTCACATCGCTTGCCAAAAGCAAATACTGGTACGTCTATGGCGGTATGCCCCCCTGTTGTCCAACCGCTGTTAGTACGGTTGTCAATAATGTGTTTTACGTTTGCTAGCATCGCTAGTTCGGTAGATGATACTTTTTTATCTTGATAAATGTTCTTGCTATTATCTAACTTTGGCGTCGTTTTAGTTTTTTTAAGTAAACTTAATTCTTCTTGGTTTAATTCTAAATTAAACAACCTATTGGCAGAATCAGCATGTATTTCATTAGCGACTAATTGCTTAGCAATATAATTAACAGAATGTTGCATAGTCCGTAATACCTTAGCTTCCCATTCATATTTACCGTTAGCGGCTAGGGTAAAACCACCTGTACTATGATCAGCCGTAACAATAACAAGGGTGTCAGGGTGACGTTCAACAAAGTGCTCTAGATATTTTAATGTTTCAGCTAAATCGTCCATTTCAGCCATTGCATCACTAATGTTGTTAGCATGTCCTGCCCAGTCAATCTGGCTTGCTTCTATGAGCATGAAAA